>JAHEYA010000168.1 GCA_023251855.1 Bacteroidota bacterium | reverse complement strand
TACCTTCGTCAGCCTCTGAAAACAAATAAGCAGAATGTTTGTAAAAAGGTTCTCGATTGCTTAATAGGTCAAGAACGATGTCAGTGTCTACAAATACCTTTTCCATTATTTGTACTTATTAATTAAAAAATCAGAATACCCTTTTTTGTGGTCGAAATCACTGGGAAGATTAATTATTCCAGAAAGACTTTTTACTAATGGAGTTATCTTTTCTTCTTTTCCTTTTTCGTTGGTAACTTTAAACAGATAATTTTCAATCAACTTTGAAAGGCTTGTTCTATGAGATTTTGCATAGTCTTTTGCTTTTTCAATAATTGTCTGTTCGAGTTTAAGTGTCAATTTTGTGTCCATGGTAATTAAGTTTATTTACGTGCAAATATACATAATCAGTACGTGCAATGCAAATCGTTCGGCTTTTTTATTTTATGCTTGTAACTAAATAATAATAAACGAAACAAATGTTAGCATTCGGACTTAGAAAAAATTATTAGGGATTTGAATTAAAGAAGAGTTCTATTTCTTTAAATGACTTTAAAATCAATTATTCGAAGAAAATAAGAAATGATTTGGACTTACCAGGTTTTCGCGAACAGCAAACAGAACCAAGCCTGCAGTATTATTCACACCTAACTTATTCATAATATTTTTACGGTGGGTAGTAACAGTATGCGTGCTCAAAAATAATTTGTCAGCAACCTCTTTATTTGAATATCCTTCAGCAATCAGCGTGATAATTTCCATTTCACGATCACTTATATTCATCCCCTGACAAGAGTATTCGGCAGTATTAACAGTCTTTTCATTCAAAACCGCATTTGCAATTTTGCCACACATAAATTTTTCACCCTTGGCTGTTTTGTAGATAGCTTCCACTATTTCATCCTGATCACAATCTTTCAATAAATGACTGGTAACACCAATTTTCAAGCCTTTTGAAATAATTTCGTTGCTCTGTAGTTCAGTAACAGCAAGTAATTTGGCTTTAGGATATTTTCTAACAATCTCTTGTAAGCCTTCTAAACTGAAGTTTACAGAAGTATAATCAATGATAATTAGATCTGGTTTATAAAGTTTGGATTGACTCACTAGATCGGAAGTGCTTGTTGATTGAGCCAAAAGGACAAAATCAGCATTTTCATTCAGTAATACTACCAAGCCTTTGCGACTTAAAAAATGACTGTCGGCAACTATAATTTTAATCTTTTCCACAAACACGGAGTTATTTAGATTGATTTTAAATAATAGTCAAATGTACAAATAAATTTTAAGGCAAAAGAGAAAAAAGTCAAATTCAAAAAATATTGTAACTACTCAGCCCATAAAAAAGCAAATGGAACGCAGATGACGCGGATTATTTATGATTAACACAGATAAAAAATATCTTATTTTATCATTTCTTTTATGGTGACCACGATAAAAATCATATTTTATCATAAGCAATCCGCGTCATCTGCGTTCTTTCAATTGCTTAGTAGTTACCTCTTTTATTTCCCTCTACCTTGTATCACAATCAGTGCGGTATAAATTAATATCTTAAAATCCACACCTAAAGCCATGTTTTCTATGTAAATGATATCATATTTCAAACGTTCAATCATTTGATCCACATTTTCGGCATAACCGTACTTTACCTGCCCCCATGATGTAATTCCAGGACGAACCTTATGTAAATGTTTGTAATGAGGTGCCGTTTTAACGATTTGGTCGATAAAAAACTGGCGCTCCGGCCTAGGACCCACAATCGACATTTCACCAATCAGAACGTTGTAAAATTGAGGTATTTCATCCAAACGAACTTTACGTAAAAAAATCCCTAAAGGTGTAATTCTTGAATCTTTTTTGCTGGATAATGCAGGTCCATTTTTTTCTGCATCCATATACATAGAGCGGAACTTGTGGATGAAAAAAGGTTTTCCGTGCCAGCCGATGCGTTCATGACTATAAAATACCGACCCTTTTGAACCTAGTTTTACAGCAATTGCAATAAGTAAATACGCCCAGCTGAAGGTTATCAGTACAAACAAAGAAATAGCCACATCAAATATCCGTTTTAATGATTGTTCCCAAACAGGCATTATTTCACGTGATATCTCAATCAGTGGAGCTCCAAAAATCGAATTCATTTTTACTGATCCGGATAAAATATCATACATATCCGGTATCACTTTTATAATCACATTTTCACTGTCCAGTTCATTCACTATTTTGCCAATGTTATCATGTTCGGATGATTCAATGGCTATTATCACCTCTTCAATTTTATTTTTAAATATAATACTCTTTAAATCAGATAGTTCCCCAATGTGAGATAAGTTTTTCTTTAACTCATGAGAATACCCGTTTTTATCATCAACGTGTACAAATCCTATGAATTTATTTCCCGATGATTCCCGCTGACTTTCCATCTCATTATAAAGCTTAAGCGCATTCTCATTACTACCTACTAGGAGTGTGTTAAAACCAATGATCCGGTTATGAACTCTATAGCTTGTTATACTGGATAAAATAAAACGAAAACTGGCTGTCAACCCAAAATGTAACCCAAATAAAACAATAATACTTTGGTAGTAATTTTTATAGGATACCACTTCATCATCCAACAGGAGTGTAAAGAAAATTATAATTACCCCGATTATTGAAAATAATAAGGTTTGCCCTAGCTCTTTTAAACGCGACTTTCGGTAAATGCTTTTGTAAACTCCAGCTAAACTATAAGCCAACATCCACAAGAGAGGAATTATCAATAAACCCCAGAAAAATTTTTGCTCAAATGTAATAGGAATGGGCTTACCATACTTTTCAGGTTCAATATAAAGCTTCCTGAAAATATAAAAGAGTGTCCATGCTGAAGATGCTGAAAACAAATCGGCAAAAAGGTATTTTAAAACTTGTAATTTTTTGTTCATTATTTTTTGGGGTAGTAAATAATAAGTATCAAGTATCAGGTATCAAGACTCCATAAAATAATAAGTATCAAGTATCTTGTATCAAGACTCCACATTCGTGATCCCAATAAGCATTTGTACCCATACCTGATACTTTATACCTGATACCTGATACTTTATACCTGATACCTGATACTTCTCTTAATACACAAGTTTTATATTGTCAAGCATCAAATTAACATTATCCTCTGCGGTACTATTTAACATGCCAAAAAGTATATTATAATCAGTGGCATTAAAATTACTACTTACCGCCGGGGTTAAATAGATATACGCCTTATTCCATGTTGCGCTTGGGTTTATAGTAAGTGCCTCCGTTTTTACTGTTCCACCTGATGCCATGTGGGCAAATACACCCACTTTAAACTCATGATTACATTTATAATTAAATTCTAAAAATACATCAACTCCATTCTTAGGTAAAACATAGGATGTTGATGAAACACATTCAAAAAATGTACGGGAATGATCAAGGTAAGCTGCACCGGAAGCACTTCCTTCAAATACATTGGGATTTGGAGAATGAATAAGCTGAATTACAGTATCAACTCCTGCTGCCGGGCTTTTTGAAATAATAGTTCCGGTGTTCTCAAAATCTTCCATAAAATTAAAGGCCATATTTGTTCGATAGGTTACCCTTGGGTTTAAATTTATTTTCACTCCCTTTTGCAGGTTATTAACCGTTGTGTCATAAATGGTGTAAAATGGATATGGAGCCCTTGTAGCAGCAATTCCATTTACTTTAATTCCTGGTCTTATTTTTATTTGATGACTTCCTTCATAAAGGACAGGGAATGTGACAGGCAGTTCAAAACAACCAATCAGCTTTTCATCAACATACACCCACGCATCATTTATTTTACTTGATTTGCTGCCTTGTGAGCCATCTGAATTGGTGGAAACCGCTATTTTATCAATATGGATATAGGCGGGAATTGGTTCGGCAGGATTATATATATTGCAGGAACTTAAAGCAAAAGCAATGCAAACAGATAAGAAAATAAATACCTTAATGGGATATAAAATCACTTCTTTTAAATTTAAGCTTTTAATTTTGAGATAATCAATTTAGTCAATAAAATTTGACGTAACCTTCATTTTCTCGATAATTTTATAAGCAACATCAAGTGCTTTATAACCATCATCAATACTCACTAAAGGGCTGGTGTTGCTGATTATGGAATCAGCAAACGCTTCCAGTTCCATTTTTATTGCATTGGAGGGTAAAATTGTTGGATTTTCAAAATAAATTTGTTTTGCACCTTTGCCATTTCCTAAGTCAAGTACTACTGCCAATGGGTCTGCTTCTCCTTCTACATCTATTAATCGGATAACTTCCACCTTTTTATCAAGAAAATTAACTGATACATAAGCATTTTTTTGGCAGAACCTCGATTTTCGCATATTTTTCATTGAAATTCTACTGGAAGTAAGATTGGCAACACAGCCATTGTCAAATTCTATCCGGGCATTCGCAATATCAGGGGTATCGCTGATTACTGCAACACCGCTTGCACTGATGCGTTTGATATTAGACTTTACTATACTCAAAATAATATCAATATCATGAATCATCAAATCCAAAACTACTGATACATCTGTACCCCTTGGATTAAATTGCGCTAAACGGTGTGTTTCTATAAACATTGGATTGGAACAATACTCCCTTCCTGCTAAAAATGCGGGATTAAATCGCTCTACATGCCCAACCATCACTTTTACATTGGCTTCTTTCGACAGACCAATAAGAATTTTTGCTTCTTCAATAGTATTGGTAACAGGCTTTTCAACAAAAATATGTTTTGATTTTTTGATTGCTTTTGCTGCGCATTTATAGTGAGTTACAGTAGGAGTTACAATATCCACCGCATCTACTTCAGCTATAAGCGCATCAATATTGGAAAAGCTTTTGATCTTAAATTCCGTTTCAACCAAAGCCGCAGCATCCTGGTCAATATCATAAAATCCGACCACTTCATAGTTGTCGATTTCTTTTAATAAACGAATATGGATCTTACCTAAATGACCGGCACCGAGAACTCCTATTTTTATCATACGGGAATTGAATTTAGGCAAAAATAGTTTTTTCCACAATCTATTCTTGAAAAAATTCGTCAACTTATGAATACTTAAATGTTAATTTTGTGGTCTGAAAAAATTGGAGAGTCAGGAAAATAGAGATTTGGAGATTTAATAATTGGTCAGTTGTTTTGTTTTTACTTTTTTAATTCTCCATTTCTCCAAATCGATAAATCTCTAAATACTTTTTAAATGTTAAACGATACATACCGACATAAAGGACTACGTAAGCAACTGGCAGGACTTTTAAAGGAAAAAGGAATAAAAAATGCGGAGGTATTAAAAGCCATTGAAAAAGTTCCCCGTCACTTATTTTTAAATAATGCATTTTTAGAATTTGCTTATCAGGATAAAGCCTTTCCGATAGGTGCAGGACAAACCATTTCACAACCTTATACAGTTGCATTTCAGACTGAATTATTGGATTTGAAAAAAGGTGAAAAAGTGCTGGAGATAGGCACAGGTTCAGGATATCAGACCAGCATACTTCTTGAAATGGGTGTTAAAGTTTATAGTATTGAGCGCCAAAAAGAACTGTTTGATAAAACCAAGGTCTTTTTACCTTCAATAGGCTATTCTGCAAAGTTATTTCATGGAGATGGTTATAAAGGCTTGCCTTTATTTGCACCTTACGACAAAATAATTATCACAGCAGGAGGACCTACAATACCTAACGCATTATTAGAACAGTTGAAAGTTGGCGGCAGGTTGGTGATACCACTTGGTGATAAGGTACAAACAATGACACTTATCAAAAAAATAACTGATAAAAAGCTTGAAAAAACGGAATACGGTGAGTTTAAATTTGTCCCCTTATTAGAGGATAAAGAGTGGGGAGGCTAGGATTACTAACAAAAAGGTGTTAATAATATTAAAATACCCTTATGAAAGTAATTTTAACTTAACCATAAATTTGATTGATAAATTGAATTTATTAATCAAAAATAATTTAAACTAAAAAACAAA
>JAHEYA010000167.1 GCA_023251855.1 Bacteroidota bacterium | reverse complement strand
GAACCACCGTCCACGTATAACTTGTACCCGGAGTAAAACTGCTTAATGCTATCGAAGTAGTACCTCCTGAACAAATGGCTTGAGACGAAGGAGTAGCTGTGGCAAACGGACTAGGACTTACTGTTACAGTTACAGATGCACAGGATGTAGTGTTACAGGTACCTTGAGCCAAAACATAATAAGTGGTTGTTACAGTAGGGTTCAATGTAATAGAACTTCCTGTTCCTACTAACGTTCCTCCACAACTGCCGGAGTACCAATTATAAACCGCTCCTGTTCCGAGCGTTCCTCCACTCTGGGTCAATGTGGTTGATGTTCCGGCACATAAGGTACTCGGGCTCGCTGAAGCAGATGAAGGAGCAAGAGATGGAGTATTGACCGTTACAGTTACTGATGCACAACCTGTTGTATTACAAGTGCCCACAGCTCTTACAAAATAGGTAGTGGTTGAAGAAGGGTTCACACTGATCGAAGATCCTGTACCAACCAAACTTCCTCCGCAACCACCTGTATACCAGTTCCAATTTGCACCTGTTCCGAGTGAACCACCAACTACACTTAATGTTGTAGGGCCACAGGTAGGATTTGGTGATGCTGTTGCAGATGAAGGAGCAACGGATGGAATGCAACAAGTATAAGTAAAAGTTATAACAGCATAGGACACACAAATGGTTCCATTGTTTTGAAGTTGTAAACTATTTGTCCCACCATAGCTATAACCTGGTAATGCTCCGCTTCTACAAAAAGTTTGAGGATAACAGTTGCCACACCAGCAATCACCTCCACCCGGACCTAAACACTGGATATTGACACCATTGATTACTGCACATAAATTACTATAACCGCAGTTTACTTTATATACTTTTACACACGTATTTGTTATTGTACATCCTGCCGGTATAGGGTCTTGAAAATTTCGAATACCATTATTCCAATTCCCACTTCCCGACCACGGTGGATTACAAGAATAAGATCGTCCGCCACAAATGCTACACCAACCCCCACTCCATGTAACGGTTACAGATACTGATTGCGAAGTTCCTACTTTAGGTGATAAAAGAACAAATGCCAACAGCACACAAATTAGTATATTCTTTTGTATTGTTTTTAGCATATCCTTTATTTTTGATCTGGAAATTCGATTCTTTTTTTGCAACTAATTAATTAAAATTTTCTCTTTACGAAGCAAAAGTCAGAAATCATTTTACGGGAAATAATTAAAATAGTTTCATTTAATCACATATTAATTGGTAATAATTGAAGTGTCTCCTAAAGGTTTTGAACGTGTCAAGTGACTTGGTAGTGGATCAATCATGTAATAGTGATTTGATAATTTTGAGAGCAAATGAAAATGATAGTGAGACTATATTGAAGTAATGGCTTATGGGGTTATTCAATTACCAATTTGCCATTATAAATTTTTCCTTCTTGTCGCATCCGTAATAAATAAATCCCTTTGGGCTGATTCCTCAAATCAACTTGAGAAAGGCTGATTTGTGTTTTAGTTGTCATTATTAGTTCACCTAGCAGATTATAAACGAAAATGTTTATTTCAGAGTTTTTGATTCCTTCCGGTAACTTCAGGAAATACTTACCATTGCTTGGGTTGGGATAAATTGTAAAAGAATTATTGTGATTGTTTTCTTCAATGCCAGTTATTACTTCAGACAGCGGACGACTCCATAATTGATCGAAAGGAATCGGAAGACCAAGTGCAGCAAAAATATTTGACCCATCCATAGCTATTGACATTACAATTGTATCGAAGGTAGTTGTCCATCCTGTATTGATTTCAGTCCAAAGATTTCCATAATTAGCAGATAAAAACACCCCTTTATGAGTCCCAGCAAAAATGTTTGTTCCGCTAATAGCAAGCGTATGGACATAAGTATTTGTCAAACCAATATTCACAGCATTCCACAGCCCTCCATCGTTGGTTGATAAAAATACTCCACCACCAAAAGTTCCTGCAAAAATATTTGTTCCACTTATAGTTAACGAAAGAACAGTTGAGCTTGGCAAACCTGTATCTATTGATGTCCAAAGTGCGCCATTGTTGGTTGATAAAAACACCGCACCGCTATCACCTCCCGCAAAAAATCGCACACCATCTGTTGCTAAAGAAAAGATTTGAGAATTTGCTATCCCATTGTTTACAGCATTCCAAAGCCCTCCATTGTTAGTTGATAGGAAGATGCCACCGTGAGTTCCTGCAAAAATATTTGTTCCACTTACAACTAGTGTATTGATAATAGTATCTGTTAAACCTATATTTGCTTGAGTCCAAAACCCTCCATGATTGATTGATACAAAGACTCCATTACTATAAGTTCCAGCAAAAATATTCGCCCCCTTAATTGCCAATGAAGAAACAATAGCATTTTGAGGGAACCCATTGTTGGAAAGCGCCCATGTTAATCCACTATCAATTGATATATACACACCTCCTTGCGTTCCCACAAAAACAGTTGAATCGTTAACAATAATACAATTTGCTCCTATGGTGTCTAGATTATTTCGCTGCCACTGTGCCTGGGCAAAGTTTACGTCAAACGTTATTAAAATTAAAAGAATTATTTTCTTCATTTTGACAAAAATTTAATACTTATCATAAATTTACTTCATTTATTTAATAATAACAAACTTACCCTTCTGCATAGCATAAGTGGAAAACAAAATAAAATGTGCACCAGCTAGCAAAACAAAAACCAATAAGTGTTTAATGGGTAGATTAATTACCTTTTAATTAAACTACTATACATTTTTATTCTTTTTAGTCCCGTAGGGACGGCATATTGGTAGCAAAACATGACCACCTCATCCTCAAGTCCTGTAGGGACGACCTACTACTCGGTGTACCTAATCCATTATAAACCAAAATATCGTCCCTACGGGACTTATTAATTTGGGTCGGGCGATATTACTACCAATATACCGTCCCTACGGGGCTTCTTGGCATACTTCTAAAAAAAATGTATAGTGGTTTACCTTTAAATTTGTTTTCAAAAAAAAGTCCTTCTCAAAAGCATCTGAGAAGGACTTTAAAATAACAATATTGCAATCGCTCAAATTACCGCACGAGTGAGAATGATCCTTTATCAAAATATTCCTTTCCATCTATTCCGGTGGCGCTAATCACATAATAATAAGTACCCTGAGGTGCCGGAACACCACTCATGGTATAACCATCCCAACCTCCATTGGTAGTGTACCATTCACTCATTTTTTCTCCCCAACGGTTGTATATTTCAGCATGCATAGTTTTTAGACCAGTAGAGGTAACAGTAAATATATCGTTTATACCATCTCCATTAGGCGTAAATACGTTTGGTACAACAAATGACGAATTAATATAAACCACTATTGAATCGCAAACAGTATCAGCACAACCATAACCATTATCAGCAATCAAACATACAGGGAATGTACCCAACAGCGTATATACATACACCGGATTTACCGAATGGGAAGTATCTCCTGTTCCAAATTCCCACAAATACTGCGTTGCTTCAATTGAACTGGTGTTATTAAAATGCACTGTTAAAGGTGTTTCTCCTGTAACAGGGCTGGCTGTAAACGCAGCAACAACAGAAGCTGAAGCTGTTACAGTAACAGGCCCAACAGAACTTGCACATCCATTGGAATCAGTAACTGTTAATGTATATTTTCCTTTTCCTATACTACCTAAAGTAACGTTTGTTCCAACAACATTACCTAATGAATCTCTCCACTGATAAGTAAACGGAGCCTGCCCCGAAGATACTACTACACCTGATATTGCACCGGTATTACTACCGCAATGTGCTTGTGTAACAACTAAAGCTGAACTATCAGCAACAGGTAATACATGAATTGTGATCGGTACTGTTATCGGTAATCCTGCACAACCACCTGAACTAGAGCTAATCGTATAGGTAACATTACCTACACTGGCTCCGGTAGTAAGTGTTAATGCCTGAGAAATAGTTGATCCGGATCCCGGTGATGCACCTGTTACATTGCTTTGAAGAACTGTCCAGTTAAAAGTTGCGCCCGGTACTGAACTTGTTAAAGCAATTGATACCGTTGTTCCGTTACAAATTTGCTGAGAAGCAGTAGTTGCGGTTATCATAGGAGCAGCATCTATAACAACAGTAGATGTTGCACTCACTGCGCCACAGGTTCCACTTGCCGGAATAGTGTTAGTAATAGTATAGTTACCGGGAGTACTGTTCATCAGGTCGATCTCACCCGTATTCACATTCGCAAAGGTTAATCCGCTTGGTGTAGCTGTAAATGTTCCGGCACTCGCCCCAGGCCCAAAAGTAGGGAAAGGATTAGTGGTGGTTTGGCAGAACGGAGAACCCGGATAACCGAAATTTGCAAACGGTGTTGTATTGGTAATAGTCATCGTTATAGAACTTGTATTAGAGCATGCCCCCCCCGGAGTTGTATAAGAAAGAGTATATACTCCTAAACTACTACTAGCTAAATTAATAGTACCTGTTGTTGGATTAAGCGATAAACCTGCAGGCGTGGATGAAAAAAGTCCTCCCGGAACACCTGTGATGGTAGGAGTTTGTGGAGAACCTGAAGTACAATATGTTGCCGATGGATAGGTGAATGAAGCATCGTCAGCAGGACTAATAACAAATGTACAGGTAGCACTAACCGCACCGCAAATACCACTCGAAGGAATTGTATTAGTTATAACATATGTACCCGGTGAACTAGCTGTAAGATCTATCTCACCGGTATTCACTTGTACAAAAACTAATCCTGCCGGACTTGCTGTGAAGATGCCAGCACTTGAACCCGAAGCAAAAACCGGGAATGGATTAGTTCCATTCTGACAATAAGGAGAACCGTAAAAACCAAAATTTGCAGACGATATAGAATTATTGATAGTCATTGTTATTGAACTGGTACCCGGACAAGTACCATTGGTTGTATACGACAATGTATAAGCCCCTAAAGCACTTGTTGCCAAAATAATTGTACCGGTTGTTGGATTAAGTGATAAGCCCGGTGGTATGGATGAGAAAGTTCCTCCCGGAACACCTGAAATTAAAGGAGTTGGGTCGTTTCCGGATTGACAATAAGTTGCGGATGAATACGTAAATGAAGCATTGTCAGGAACATTTATAGTAATTATAGATGTTGCAGTTACACCACTGCAAGTTCCACTTGCGGGAATTGTATTGGTAACTGTATAAGTTCCGGCTGTACTTGCATTTAAATCTATCTCACCGGTATTAACATGCACAAAAACCAAACCGGCCGGTGTTGCAGAAAAGATACCTGCACTGGCACCCAAACCAAAAGTTGGAAACGGGTTAGTGGTGTTTTGACAAAATGGAGATCCCGGGTAGCTAAAATTAGCAGAAGGTGTTGAATTGTCAATTGTCATTGTGATAGAACTTGTGTTCGGACAAGTTCCATTAGTGGTATAAGAAAGAGTGTAAGATCCTAATGTACTATTCGCTAAATTAATAGTACCGGTTGCAGGGTTTAGAGACAAACCAGAAGGTGTGGAAGAGAACAAACCTCCGGGTAAACCGGTAACAGTTGGTGTAGGATTAGCACCAGACTGGCAATAGGTTGCCGAAGTATAAACAAAAGATGCATTATCTGCAGGTGAAATGGTAATAGTAAATGTTGCACTAACTGCAGCACATGCCCCACTTGCCGGGACTGTATTTTTAACAACGTATGTACCAGCAGCGCTTGCTGCCAAATCAATTTCACCGGTATTCAAATGAACGAAAACCAAACCAACCGGAGTCACCGAAAATATTCCGGCACTTGCCCCGGGAAAGAAAACAGGTAAAGGATTGGTACCTGTTTGACAATAGGAAGCACTAGAATACATAAAATTAGCAGATGAAATCGTACTGTCAATCGTCATGGTAATAGAACTGGTGTTCGGACAAGCTCCATTAGTAGTATAAGAGAGTGTATAGCTTCCTACAACACTTGTTGATAAATTGATTGTACCTGTTGATGGATTAA
>JAHEYA010000166.1 GCA_023251855.1 Bacteroidota bacterium | reverse complement strand
TTACTTGCCTGTACAAAACCTCCGATTTCATAAGTTGAAATATCTACATATTTTCCATTTGTATTTTCGCTTCCATCTGCTAATGTGTCAAACCTGTTGACCAGCGTATCGCGGAAAATAGTTCCGAAAGATTTCGGATTATATAATCTCACAGATTCACCGGCAATAACATCGGCAAACTTAAAATTAAAATTATACTGTCCCTCGAAATGTGTGAGTGATGATTTATCAAGAAACTTGGACCCGGTTGATAAATGGGGGTCTTTGATACTTTTATTTTTTACTGAATCAAATGCAGCAGTTCCTGACTGATACCAGCCCGAAGTTGCCGAAACGTTGGCTTTGGCAGTTGCCGAATCAACCATCCAGCTTTGTAAATTATCATGAAATGTATTGGTGTAGCCCGAAAGGGTATTAAAATAGGTGCTCAAGTAGCTGGAAATATAATTAGGTACTCCGGCTTTTGAAATATTGATTCCGGTAAAAACAATGTCGTAAGAGTCTCCGGCATTTTCAATAGTTTCATACGCTTTCAAAAAAAATCGTTTCCCTTTAAGCTCCACCTTATGCTGATGAAACTGAATGTTGTTGATGCTGTAGCGGTTTGATCCTTGGTAAACTGCTGTTCCCTGGCCGTACTTGTAAACATACGATGCCTGCAGGCTGTCGCTGAATTTGTAATGAAGTTCAGCTCCGAGTTTAACGCTCTTTGTTTTATTGTCAGATAAAGACGATTCCATATAACCCGGAGCTGTGATGAGTTTTTTACCCAAGCCCCTGAATCCTTCCTGGTTAAAATCAAGCCAGTCGTTTATTTTAGTAAATGTTTCGGCTTTAGCCGGATCGCTACTGTATTTAAGGCTTCTGACAATTGCACTCAAATCCTGTGTGGTAGAAATAGCTCCATAATTATTCGCCAATGGGTCGTTTGCTACCCAATCGTTGGCGCGATTAAACGACCCTGTAATTTTTACCGCCCATTTCTTGTCTTTCCCGAGAGGTTGCGCATAACGCAGCTGAGCTTCTGCCAGTTGGTTTGTTGCACCTTTAAGCTGTACGCTTGTTCCCGGGAAATCATACGGATTTTTAGTGTTCATGCTCACAACGCCCTGAAAAGCATTAGGACCGTATAATGCCGATGCAGCACCCGTTATAATCTCTACGCTTTGTAAATCAATATCACTTGCACCCACTAAATTGCCAACCGGGAAGTTGAGTCCGGGGGCCTGATTATCCATACCATCAATAAACTGCACTATTCTTACCGGAGAGGTGGTGTTAAAACCCCGCATATTCACAACCTTAAAACCCAAACTAGACTGGTTTATATCCACCCCTTTGAGGTTTCCCATACTTTCATAAAAATCGCCCGAAGCAGCCTGTTTGATTTCAGTAGAATTTATTTTCTGAATAGAAGCCGAAGATTCCTGAATAGTTTCGCTTACCCTCGAGCCTGTTACCACTATTTCTTTCCCAAAAACAACCGTTGGTTCCAGAATAATATTTAATGTTGTTGCACCTTTTTTTACAAGAACTTCATTTAGGCTGTACCCTACGTATGAAACCAGTAGGGTCATTTCTTGCTTATCAGCAAAATCAATATTGAGTTCATAATTGCCGTTTGCGTCAGCGGTAACACCCGTAGCGGAGCCTTTTACAACAATGTTTGCAAAGCCAAGCGGTTGGTTGGTGTTCTTATCGGTAAGTTTACCGGAAATCTTCTGCGCCTGCGCATTTGAAAATGTTGTTAGCAGAACGAAGCTTAAAACAAGTAGCAGGATGTAGCGGACCTTTTTTGTCTCACATCTTATATCCCACATCTTATATCTTATTTGTTTATCACACATTTCTTAGTAATTTTTTCATTGGTTTTATTGTCTGTTACTTCAACAAAGTAAATCCCTGCAGGAATTTCTTCCACATTTATTTTTATTTCCTCATTAAAAACTACAGATTGCAGCATGCGCTTGCCTGTCAGGTCGAACAAAGCAACTTTATATTCTGATTTTTTAGAAACATAAATGTTTACAAATTCCGAAGCCGGATTAGGATAAACCAGCACATTCATATCAGAGGAAAGATTGTTTTTGCTGTTGTTTGAAACGTAAACCCCATGGTAAACAGGAAGCTCAATGTTTGTGGGATATTGAGGAGCAAAAGCTACCCGCTGTACAGCAACTCTCGGCATCATAAAACTTCCGTCCGGAGTTTTATTGGTGCCTTGTCCGTCACCCGGTTTTCTTCTGAAAAATTCTCCGTCAGCAATCGGGATATTGGGATTTACCTGGAAACGGGTAAAGTTACTGCTGCTTATTAAAATTTTTATCCGGTGATTTTTTCCCCAGGTATAAGCAATAGGGAAAAATTTGAATTTATACTCATATATCTGACCGATGTTTATGTTTGTAAAAGGAGTGAGGTCATTTGGGAAAGGATAATTTTCGTCCATTTCGGGATGCTCAACTAAATTTTTTGCATATTCCCGCGCTCTTGCATTTACTGCGCCTTCTACCACAAAGAGTTCTCTGCCGTCAGGATACACATCTAATATACGAACCATAAAATCGGTATCGGTAGGACCGCTGCTGATGCTTGCCGGACTTGATTTCGCATACAAGGTGGCAACAGGGAATCCTATGATAGACAATGAATCCTGAATAGCTTCACCGGTGAAAGCAATAACTCCCGGGCGGTTCATTGTATAAGGGGCGTACTTGGCGCTTGCCAAATCTACCTGTCCTTGCGTTACATCATTGGTGTTGGGCACCTGCTCAATCATATTACCGCCACCGGCTGTAAGTACAGGGTTGTCGGGGTCGTGTACATAAATTTTAAATCCTTCATCTGCTGACGGGGCAAATTGATTGAGAGTTCCGTTGTTATGCAAATACATTTTTTGTTTACTGATATCGGTAGTTATCGGAAAAGTATTTGCAGAGAACCAATAGTTTCCAACAGTTTCATTTTCCGAAATACTGTCATTAATGGGACCCACCACATAAAAACGAACATTGGGAACAGAGTTGGCATAGTCCTTAAAAGGCACAGGGTCTATATGGGTATTATCTAAGCCTCCTATCTGGGATTGACCGGTAGGAGGAACGCTGATTACTCCTGAAGTAGTATCCAGTGGCGACATCTTTACAAGCTCATAGTGCAGATTTTTCAAACTATCCGTACCGTTCATATAGTTTAAAAATTGATAATAAGTCATTTTAAAATTTTGGGATGGGACTCTTACATAAGCAAGGCCACCTAATACAGATTGCCACTTGTGGCTTTCGGGTATCATAAACTTGGGGTCGCCAAGGTATTGGTCAGGGTTGTAGTTGAGGTTATAACGATACCAGGTAACAAAATCAGACTTTAAAAGTTCCGACACAGATAGTGTTACGGTTTCGCCCGACACATTAGCGCCTAAACCGTTGGCTACATTCGGTTTATACTTGTTTACGCCTTTCATATCACCTGTTTCGCGGGAACCTATTGTCTGGTGAGCCCATGGTCCGATCACTATTTTCTGCAGCTTTTTATTTCCGTAGGTATTGCTTATATATTTTTGAACATAATTTCTCGATTCTATTTGCCCGTCAATAAATATATCCCACCAGCCAGTAAGATTATAAATCGGCACTTCCAAATTTGTGTACCGGCTTGTGGCCCCGTTTATATCACCTTCTCCACTTTGGTCTACCATTGCTCTGCTTCCGTCCATATCTTTTCTGCCTATGGAGCTTGGGTAATAACCGGCAGGTCCCAGGTTGCCGCTTAAATCATAATAACGGTATGCCGAAAAATGGTCAATAGTGGTGTTGGCCGCAACAAATTTGTTGGGCATGCCATAATCAGCAGAGCTGTGTATCGCGTTTTGAATATCGTTGTCGTTCGCAATCTGAGTCGAATCCTGGAACTCTGTTAAAGCATCGGTGCCGGTAAATATCTGGCCTTTGAGCCAGCCGGTGACCAGTCGGTCTCTGAAAACACCATTGTGATAACCGGTACTTTTAAAAAACTCTAAGGGACCCACTATGGGCAATAAACATTTTAGCCCGGGTACAGTGGGGTCTATTTTATGAGCCGCGGCTTCCTGATACTGGTTGTAGCCGAGAGCAGAAGCGCCATAGGTGCCTATTCTTCCGTTAAACATAAAATCAACGGTATCAATAATGCCGTCATTATTCAAATCATAATTTCTTTTCAGTTTATTTAAAATAAATTGTATGCTGTTGTAACCATCCTCGTGCCTATTACCATTTTTCGGGTCGCTCAGCGGGGTAACATCCAATATGTGACGGGTATTAGGGTGATAGGGATTTTTATTCCAGCCATCACTGTACAGTGGCAGATAAACACCCTCTGAAGTGTAACGCCCGCGCATATCCTGCATTGCAAAGCCGTACCCAAGCAATCCTATCAATCCTCCCGCCTGGGTTTGGCTGCCTTTGTTATAAGGTGTGCGAGAAAAAATAAGCGGCAGTTTATAAATATTAGGGTTGGGTTGACCGTTGAGCGTGTCGTATATTAATATCTGGGTGTGATTTTGTATAAGCTCTATTGGCTGAGGCGGCAAAGGACCGGCTCCATCAATATCAACCATTACCACTAAGGAATCCTGAACAATAGGCAGAAAAATATCTGTCATCAAAATAACGCTGTCAGGCATCACAAACGGAACGGTGTATTTGGTAGTAAGCTCTGATGCGTTATCAAACTTTCCGTTGGGAATAACCTGACCGAATCCCCCTGTAGATATAAATACAGATAATAAAATTATTCCGAAAGCCCGGTATATTTTGAGTGAATTTTTTTTTGTTTTCATTTTGTCCGATTAATAAAATAATAAGACTGTAATATTACGAAATAATTGTTATTGTTTTTAATAATGTATCACGAAATGCTTTACTAATGGAGTTACAATCTAAATTTTAACTCAAGTTGCTAGTTCCGTTCTTTGAAAATAAGTGGTAAACAAAGGTTGAGCAATTTTAAAGTATTTTAAATCATCGGTGAAAGGATAAAAAAAATGACGACAATTTCAAAAATATCGCACATCATCCAAAAAAGAAGCTCCTGTTTTTTTCGCAAGGGCTTGATTTCTATGGTGGTACCCACTGGAATCGAACCAGTGACACAAGGATTTTCAGCACCCCGCTCCACCCGTAAAAGTAAGCATTTCAGCGCAAAATCAGACAAAATATTGCAAAAGGAGCGCAAAATCGCACACCAAAACCGCACACCAATCGAAGCCTCTTCAAGTTTCCGTTTCCATATACCATCGCCTAAGTACATCTTGTAATTTGATTTAACGACCACTAATTTAGCAAATTTTTTAACTATCCTTCTTGCAGAAGTCAAAGGGCTAAATGAGCAGAAACGAGCAGAAGCGAACATGTGGTATCTTGATTAGAAGCGAAAAGGCGCCAAATGTTGCTATCAAAGAATTATTATCTAGAATTGCGTATAAAGAAAATGATTTACATTGTTTTTTTAAAGCAATTGCTTCTGCTTCCGAAAATCCATTTTCTGCATTTTATCAACAAATACAGTAAGTTTTCTAGTAAAAGAATCGAGCGAAAGGGCTGATTCTTTTATATAGTGAATCAATTTGGCTATTTCATCAATCGAATCATTTTCATCCAAAAGATTGGCACAAGAAATAATATGTGCAATAGGTTGCCTCACTTCATGTGAGGTCATAAACATAATTTCTTCTAATCCTTTGATGTATTCTTTCTTTTCAAGTTCAGCATTTCTTTTCTCAGTAATATCTGTAATCATTGCCATTGCACCAACATATTTTTTATCGGCAGAGAAAAATGCATTGGACGAAATGCTCACCCACAATACTTTCTTGCTTTTTGTAATAAATTTGAATTCGAATGATTTTAACGTTTCATTTTTCTGACTTTCAATTATCTGTGTGGCTCTCAATTGCCATTCTTCATCCATAAAATCAAAAATATTTTTCTCCATCAGTTCTTCTTTAGAACATTCTAGCATAATGCAAAGTTTATCATTC
>JAHEYA010000165.1 GCA_023251855.1 Bacteroidota bacterium | reverse complement strand
TGTTATTGATGGAGTAATTATGGATAACTCTACAAATACGCCTACCCCTGGGGATGCTGCATTTAATATGAACTTGCAGGGCGTTAATGAATCTAACAGAGCACTTGATATTAATCCTGATGATATTGAATCAGTTAGTATTTTAAAAGGCCCTGCTGCTGCTGCCTTATACGGTTCATCTGCTGCAAATGGAGCTATCGTATATACAACTAAAAGAGGCAGAGGTGGTAACAAAGCATTTAGTGCTACTTTCAGCACTTCAATGGCTGCCGACATGGTGAGCAACCTGCCTAAATTACAAACTAAATATGCTCAAGGTGCAGGCGGAGTTTATACTCAAGCTTCTTCCAACAGTTGGGGCCCGGAGATCTCAACCCTTCCAGGAAAAACTGCACATGATGTTTATAAAGATTATTTCAAAACCGGTTATACCTATAATAATAACGTATCAGTTTCAGGTGGTAATGAAAATTCTTCTCTCCGCTTATCGGCCGGTAACACTAATCAAACAGGTATTGTCCCTAATTCAAGTTTCAAAAGGTCAAATATCCGTGTAACGGATGACACTAAAATAACTGATAAAATCACTGCAGGCGGTACTGTTAACTATACCAATTCATCGGCAGTAAGAATTCAAAATGGTTCTAACCTTGCAGGTACAATGTTAACGCTTACCCGCACTCCTGCTGAATTTGACCTTACTGATTATCAAAATGCAGATGGAACTCAAAAAACATATTTTTCGATTTACGACAATCCTTTGTATAGTGCTTTAAAAAATCCTTATACCGATCAAACAAACAGAATGGTTGGAAACGTTTATTTAGACTACAAACCATTGGATTATTTAAGTGTGAACTGGAAAATCGGTACGGATATTTATAATACCAATACACAACAAGTATACGCCATCTCCTCCATGGGAAATGATAATGTGGATGGTTTAGGACAGGTAAATATAAGTTCTCTTGCTGTAAGAAACATCAGTTCTAACTTATTAGTGAAGTTCAATAAACAATTAAATCCTGATTTTGGTTTAGATGCTTTGGTTGGATACAATTTTATTTATGATGAATCGAATTCTATTTTCTCAAGAGGACGAACACTTACGGTACCTGATTATTATAATCTGAATAATGCTTCTGAATTATACAGCAGCAATTCTCAGATCTATCAAAAACAAAATGCTGCATTGGCTGATGCTACTGTAAATTTCAGAAGAATGCTTTATCTGAATTTAACCGGAAGAAATGAATGGAACACTGCTTTTGGAAAAAATGGAAAAAGTTTTTTCTATCCTAAAGCTGATGTTTCCTGGGTATTTACAGAAGCATTTGAAATGCCTGTATGGTTTAGCTTCGGTAAAATCAGAGCAGCATATGCAAATACAGGTATTGCTCCTTCACCTTATTCAGACAGAACATATTATTCTGTTCCCTTTTTTACAGACGGGTATTCAACGCCAAACTCTCTGCCTTACCTTGGACAAGCAGGCTTAGCACAATCTAACGTTTTAGGAAACCCCAATATAAAACCTGAACGTGTTGCAGATGTAGAAGGTGGTTTAAATTTAAGTTTTTTTGTTAATCGTGTTACAGTTGATTTTACCTATTACAGTGAAACCTCCTCTGACCTGTTAATTCAAGTTCCGGTACCTGCATCCACAGGCTATTTGGCTCATATGGTAAATGCAGGAACAATGACTAATAAAGGAATTGAATTATCATTAGGTGGTACACCGATCAAAACAAATGATTTCAGTTGGGTAATTAATCTTGGATGGTCACAAAATAAAAACAAAGTTACTTTCCTTGCCAATGGCTTGACTCAGTTTACATATGAAGTTGGATTTGGCGGTTTAAGTTCAGTTGCTGCAATTGATCAACCTTATGGCGTGTTCTATGGTTCTACCTGGAAACGTAATGGAAATGGTGACTTACTTTTAGATGCAAGCGGACTTCCACAAGTGAGTTCAACTTCCTCTTTTGTTGGAAATCCAAATCCAAAATGGTTAATGAATATCAATAATACATTTAACTATAAAGCATTTAGCTTTAGCTTTTTATGGGATATCCGCAAAGGTGGCGATATGTGGAACGGTACTCAGCAAAGTTTGTATACCAAAGGGAAATTGGCTGAAACCCTTGATAGAACTTCAACTCATGATATTTCAGGAATTTATGATGTTGGAACACCGAATGCCGGACAGGCACATACAACCAAGCTGCCGGGGTATGATGGCAGTGGTGCTGATTATTACACTTATTTTATGGGACAAAATGGAGCTGACATCAGTGCTATCCAGGATGGTGGCTGGGTTCGTTTACGTTCCGTGAGCATCAGTTACCGATTTGACCTTACTAAAAAAGAAGGAAAACATACATTTAAATATGTTGAACTTGGAGCAAGTGGAAGAAACCTGTTCTTAAAAACAAAATATACAGGTGTTGATCCTGAAACCAGTTTAACCGGTGCAGGCTCTAATATCAAAGGTTTCGATTATTTTAATAATCCGGGAACAAAATCTGTGTTCTTAAATCTTAAAGTAGGAATTTAATTATAAACTTATTTAGTCATAAAAAAAAAGTAAAATGAAAAACATACTATTTAAAACAACAGCAATAGCACTTTTACTTACCGGAATGAATTCCTGTAAAAAAGGGGATGACTTGTACGTTAATCCCAGTGCACCTTTAACAGCTACACCTGCCTCAATGCTTTCGGGAATTGAAGTAGGAACTTTTAGTAATTTAGAAAGCGGTACAGTAAGAATTGCATCTATTTTTATGCAAAACAATTCAGGAGTTGCTGGACAAATGGTTCAACCGGAACAATATCAACCCATAGAAAGTGATATGGATAATTACTGGAATGGTATTTATCCGGTGATGCTGAACTGCAAATTACTTGCTGATAATTTTGGTGCTGCAGATCCTAATTACAGAGGTATTGCCCGAATATTAATGGCAATGAATCTTGGATTAGCTACCGACATGTGGGGCGATGTGCCGTATTCAGAGGCTTTTAAAGGTTCCGAAAACCTGACTCCTCATTATGATACACAAAAAGATGTATTAAATTCAATTCAAACATTATTGGATGGTGCAATCGTAGACCTTGCAAACACTGCAAATAACGTAAGTCCCGGAGCAGATGATTTTATTTTTAAAGGAAATACAGCTGCATGGATAAAAACAGCACATACTTTAAAAGCACGTTATTTAATGCGTTTGAGCAAAAAAGGAAATTTCAGTGCTGCTACTATTTTAACTGAATTGAGTTTAGGTATTTCAAGTAATGCTGATAATTGTTATGCGATACATGGTACGGCTGCTTCAGCAACCAATCAATGGGCTTCATTTTTAAACCAGAGATATGGTTACATGGTTGCTTCTCAAACATTGATCGATTCAATGGGCAATATGAATGACCCACGTACACCTTATTATTTTGATACCACTTTCTTCGGAAATGTTGCTGTTGGAAATATGCTTGGAGGTAGTGATCCTGCAACTTCAAGTTTAGGGCCTTACTTAGGTGGATTTGATAATACAGGAACTACTAACCAGTCTAAAAGTATAGCATTGGTATCGTATGCAGAAGCTTTGTTTTTAGAAGCAGAAGCAAAAGCTCGTTTGGGAAATGTTACTGCTTTTACAACTTTGAACGATGCAATAAAAGCTTCTGTATCGGAAGTAACAATGGGTACAAACACCGGTACTACCATTGCTACTTATACTGCATTAACAACAAGTGTTCACACGGTGATTCTTGAAAAATGGAAATCAATGTTTGCTAATCCGGTTGAATCGTATTCGGATTATAGAAGAACAGGATTCCCTGTATTAATGATAAACCCAATTGGTTTATTAACGTATATCCCAAAACGTTTACCAACTCCTCAACAGGAACGTACAACAAACTCAAATGCTCCTACACCAGGCTTGGATGTACCGGTTTGGTATGCGCAGTAGTTTAAAGTTTAAAAGTTTATAAGTTAGTAAGTTATAAGTTTATAAGTCTCCTTCAAAAGCTCCTCTTCATTGGAAGAGGAGCTTTTTTTGTTTAAATTTGAAAACGTATAACAATAAAATGAAAAAATTATTACTCTTTTTATCGATTTCTATTTGCGGAATTGTATATGCTCAAGCCCCCCCTTGGCAATGGGCGAAGAGTACAGGAGGCACTCCTATAGGACAGAATAACATTTCTACGGATGTAAATGGAAATGTTTTTGTAACTGGCAACTCTGGTTCTTACATTTCAATCGTGAAATATGACGCTTCAGGCAATTTGCTTTGGGCGAAATCAGCTTTAGCAAATAGAGTGCTTGGGGTTGCTACAGATCCATATGGGAACGCTTTTATTACAGGTTGCTTTGACCAGGATTCTATTATAATTGGCACAACTACTTTAACCAATACAAATGTAGGCTCCCTTGATTTTTATGTTGTGAAATACGATGCTAACGGAAATATTCTATGGGTGACAGCAGCTGGAGGTACAGACAATGATGGAAGTCAGGGCATTTCTACCGATACCAGCGGCAATGTTTATGTAACGGGTACTTTTCACAGTGATTCCATCAATTTCGGAACTACAACTATAACCAATGTAGGTGGTAATTGGGATGTGTTTACTGTGAAATATAATGGTTCAGGCAATGTGCTTTGGGCGAAATCAGAGGGAGGGAGTGGCGGTGAATCTAGCAGAGCCATTTCTACCGATGTTTCAGGAAATGTTTTTGTCACTGGGGACTTTCAGAGTAGTTCAATGACCATAGGAACAGATACTATAACCAATTCAGGTATTGGAGGTATTGGTGATAATATTTTTCTTCTGAAATACGATGCTTCGGGAAATGTACTGTGGGCAAGAGCAGCAGGAGGACCTCATTATTTTGACCAGAGCCACGCAGTTTGTGCCGATGTTAATGGAAATGTTTTTATAACCGGTTATTTTCACAGTGATTCCATCAATTTCGGAACAACTACTTTAACCAATGTAGACACAAATAATAATAATACTTTTTTTGTTACAAAATACGATGCTTCAGGCAATGTGATCTGGGCAAAATCAGCAGGAGTAGCAAATAGTGCGGGTGAGGGCATTTCCACTGATGCCAATAAAAATGTTTTTGTAGCAGGTTCTTTTGCAGATTCTTCCATCACTTTTGGAACAACTATTTTAACTAATGCAGGTCACGATGATATGTTTATTGTAAAGTATGATGATTCTGGAAATGTGATTTGGGCGAAATCAGCAGGAGGGACTAACCCCGATTTAGCAACTGCCATTTCAGTCAGTCCAGGTGGAAATGTTTACGTAACAGGTTACTCTACAAGTGATTCAATCAATTTCGGAACAACCACTTTATTTGGTTCCGGTATTTTTACAGCGAAATTAGGAGGTACAACAAGTATAGAAGAAGATTTTATAAATTCAGAGTTCAAAGTTTACCCCAATCCCACCTCAGGCAAATTTCAATTGATACTAAACAATAGCAATTCACAAGCGAGTACAATTATTCTTTATAATATTCTCGGAGAAATTGTTTACAAATCAACAACCACTCAATTAACTAATTATCCGCTTACTATTGACCTTACAATGAAGCCCAAAGGTATTTATCTGGTGCGAATGCAACAAGGAGATAAAATTTATCAAAGCAAAATAATAGTGGAGTAGCTGGTTACATATTAATACAATACAAATGATATTTACTTTTAATCTTCAAATTAGCACATCGGCACATTTTCAAATTTTTTATTTGTACGCTTCTGTATGAACGCTCTTGACAGAACGGCCTGAAGGATCATTTAAATTTTTAAATGATGCATCCCAAGCCAATGCTTCCGGTGTACTGCATGCAACTGATGGAACAGAAGGCACACAAGCTGCAGCTGAATCAGAAGGAAAATGTTGAGAAAAAATAGAACGGTAAAAATATTCTTCTTTCGACATGGGCGGGTTTATCGGAAACCTGAATTTAGCATTTGCCTGTTGCTCATCTGTTACTTT
>JAHEYA010000164.1 GCA_023251855.1 Bacteroidota bacterium | reverse complement strand
TATCCTTGTAAACATTGTCGACAATCCAATCATTGCCGGCAGCTATGAAAAAAAAATATCGATGGCTGTAAATTCATTGACAGTTACAACCAATAATTCATTGAATGTTGGAAGCGGGAATACTTCCTATTGCTCAGATGCATCTTACGGAAATTTTCGCGGAATGTCTTGCTCCGGATTCAGTGATGGATTTATTATTCAAGCAATTGATATTACCCGTCAACCTTACGACTACTATCACCGAAGTAATAATTCTTGTTTGAGAAGTTTTGTTGGTGGTTGTGTTGACAACTCCTTATCTTTTACTTGCCCTGATACACTTACTTTCTGTGGAAATGGTACTTTATATGCAAATACGTTTACTGGTTCAGGCTTAGCGAGTTCTGTTGGTCCGGATTACCGCTTCCTATGGTCTTCATCTCCTTTAGATACTTTATATACAAAAAATGTAACTATCTCAAATTATTATCGTGTGAAGATGACAACTGCAGATGGTTGTTACACTTCTTTTGATTCAGCCTATGCTTTAGTACATCCTATTCCACAAGCACCAACAATTACTGATGATCATGGAATAAACAACCAACAGCCTCAGTATGGAAATCAGATTCTTGTTTGTGCACCTAATGTAATAACATTAACAGCAGGAAATATTAATGGCAATTCACTTAGTTGGTATAAAAGCAGTAGTTGCTTTTCAGGAGGAACATTTATTACCAATAATGTTTCTTTTGCGACAAGCACTAGCGGGTATTATAATAATGTGCTTATAAATCAATATGGTTGTACAAACTATAATTGTGTGAAAATTCAGATTGATTCATTACTTCCCCAACTGATTCCAAAAAGCTTGATTCCAGACACTCTTACAGCCTGTCAGGGAGATCCAGTCACGCTTAATGTAATTGATATGATAACTGGCATGTCTAGCCCTTTTTATTCCTTAAATAACACCTGGTCATCAAGTCCATCAATTTCAATAGGCCCGATCTCTTCATTTTCTCTTTCTGGTTTACTGACTGCACAAACTTCCGGAACTTATTTCGTGACTGAAAATATCGTTTACATAAATAATTGCGATACTAATACGTATACTGTAAAGGATACATTTTATTTACTTGTTCATCCAAAGCCAACGGTTGCAGTAGCAATATCAGGTCCGAGTTATGTTTGTGCAGGTGATACAATTATTCTTCACATTGTAAACACCCCATCAACTTACGTAAATACTCTTATAGTTCCAACTCCGCTTATCGACTCAATTATCGTTACGCAACCAGGAACGTATGCTGCATCTGCAATTATAACTGACACAACCAGTGGCTGTGGCAGCTCTAATTCTGCCGCCCATCTTGTACAGTCATATCCTGATCCCGTTATTAGCATGGTTCCTTTTTCAGGATTGATCTGTCCGAATGATTCTGTTCATATAAATTGTAATATGATTGGAATAAATTATCAATGGATAGGTCCTAATGGAATACTGCCTTATAATACACAGTCCATTTACCAGAGTGTTCCAGGGTTTTATCACTGTATTGTAACAAATACTGTAGGATGTGTTCTTGCATCCAATACTGTTGAATTAAAACAATATAACACACCATTTCTGCTCGCTTCTCCTTCAAATATTGTTTGTTTCGGACAGAGCATTACATTGCAGGTTATTACAAATGACGCTACTCTCATTGTATGGGATGCGCCTTTGAGTGGAGGCGGTGCTACAAAAATAGTAAACCAAAGTGGTACCTATTCATGTTCTGTAACCATGTGTGGGATAACAACCTTATGTTCAATAACTGTGACTGTTTCACAACCTGTTGCTCAAATATCCGGACCCATTTCGGTTTGCCCTGCCGATTCGGTTTTGTTAATAGCAAACACTGGTATGGTTGGTTATCAATGGTCGCCAATAAATGTATACAATGATAGTGTGTATGTTCCGGCAGGAACTTATTTACTTACTACAACAGATCAAAATGGTTGTACTGCAACCGCAACAAAAATTGTTGCTTTAGATACTTCAGTTGCGAGGCCATTATCACATGATTCAACGCTATGTGCAGGGAATTCAACTACGCTGGTTGCCACCGGAATAGGACAGATTGAGTGGTTCACTTCACCCACGGCAACAATTCCTATTCATGTAGGAAATTCATTTACAACTCCACTACTTTTTGCTCAAACAATTTATTATATTTCCACTTCAAATTCCAATGGATGTCATAGTTTACGTAATCCGGTAAAAGTATTTATTACCACAACTTCATTACCTCCCCTTGTTAGTCATACATTTGTTTGTACCGACAGCAATATAATTTTTAGTACGCCTACCCAACAGAATGCAACATATGCATGGACAGGTCCAAATGGATTTTCTTCGGCTTTACAAAATCCGGTCATAATGCATGCTACCTCCGTAAATGCGGGTGTATATCTGCTTACAGTAAGTGGAGGTAGTTGTGTAAGCCCACAGGTTTCTGATACTGTTTTAATTTTCACTCCCACAATTGCTCAAATATCAGGGCCTACAACTGTTTGTTCCGGTGATTCTGTTTTGCTTAAAGCAAATAGTGGAATGATGAGTTATCAATGGTCGCCCATAACTTCAAATTACGATAGTGTAATTGTTCCAGCTGGCATTTATTCAGTTGTTATCACTGATATGAATGGCTGTGTATCCAGTGATACAACTACCATTACAACAGACACTTCATATACAATACCCTCATCGAATGACACAACAGCATGTGCTGGAACTTCAACTACCTTGATTGCCACAGGCATAGGGCAAATTCAGTGGTTCACTTCATTCGGTTCAACAACTCCAATTTATACAGGAAGTACATTTGTAACTCCAACAATTGTTACACCAACTACCACCTTCTATGTTCAAACCTCGGGCTCAGGTGGATGTAATAGTTTACGAGATTCCGTAAAGGTATTTGCACCTTCAACTTCATTTCCTCCAGACATTTCTGTCACAACACTTGTTTGCAATGGAGGCAGCATAATTTTTAGCACACCTACTCAACAAAATGCCACTTACTCATGGACTGGACCAAATGGATTTGCATCTGTACAACAAAATCCTATCATTGCAAATGCATCCGCAGTAAATTCAGGAATATATACGCTTACAGTTAGTGGACAAGGTTGTACAAGTCCTCCTGTTTCAGATACTGTTTTGGTTATTGAACTAGCTACACCCATTTTATTAGGGAATGATACTGTTTGTGCAAGAGATAGCATTTCACTTTTAATAACAAATTCTGATACAAGCGCAATTTATTACTGGAATGGGCCACAGGGATTTTCTTCAACAGGAATATCCATCACCATCTTTCCTGCAGACACATTGAATTCAGGAACTTATACGGTATATGGTTCAGTTAATGGATGCTTAAGTAACGATTCTTCTTTCACTGTTTTTGTAAAACCTGCAGGGCCCAATGTTACCGATTCTTCTAACAGTCCGGTTTGTTTTGGTGATACACTTCGTTTGTTTGCAAATGGAGGAACTATTTATCATTGGGCAGGTCCTTCCGGGTTTTCGTCTTCCATGCAAAATCCTGAAATTTTTTCTGCAACCACGGCAAACACAGGAACCTATGTTGTTTCGGCATTTTTAAATGGTTGCTCCGGAAATCCTTCAAGTTTAAATAATGTAGTTGTAAATGCATTACCTATTTTTTCTTTGGGTGCAGACACAACAATATGTAAGCGATATCCGGTAATTTTGCAACCCGGAGGAAATTATTTCTCTTATTTATGGAACAATGGTACTACAAATAATTCCATTACTGTTTCTACTACCGGAGTTTATTCTCTTACCGTAACTGATTCTAATGGCTGTAAAGCCTCTGATACAATTAAAATTGAAGCTTTTGATTGTACGCCCCAATCAATAAATATATTCACGCCAAATGGTGATGGATCAAATGATCTATTTACTTTTTCAGGACACCTTTTCAAAAAGGTTCATTGTGAGTTATTTGATCGCTGGGGTAGAAAAATATTTGAATGGAATGGTCCCGATGGCGGATGGAACGGTGTCGACTCTTTTACCAATACTGCTAAACCTTCTGGAACTTATTATTACGTGGCTCAAATTACTACATACGAAAATGCAGAAGTTGAATTAAAGGGATTTATTGAGTTAATACGATAGTATTATTTACACAAATAAACCACCCCTCCAACATTATCATGCTTTGCGCCTGTAACACTTTTCAAACAATTAATTTCGTTGCGCATTCGCAGAACCCCTAAAAAGGCAAATATCAAAGCCTCTTTAAATTTTATTGTGTTCTCATCAGGAATGATTAATTGATGTTTGGACTCTTTTTTAATTTGTTCCACAAGGAAAGTATTGTAAGTCCCACCACCTGTTATTAGTAGATTTCCCTTAGGTTTATCATTTAACACACTTGCAATTTGAATTGCTATGTGTTCACAAAATGTTCTTAAAATATCAGGTTCAGCAAGTTTATATTTTTTTAAAAGGGGTTCCATATTTTTTATGACCCATTCTTTTCCTAATGATTTAGGGCTATCTAAAGGTAATTTATAAAAGGTGAGTTGATTAAATTCTTGCAATAATTGTTCGTTTATGGATCCACAACGAGCGAGCTTTCCTCCATCATCATAATCCTTTCCAATTGTTTCACAAACTGCGTTCATCACAATATTTACGGGGCAAATATCATAAGCAATACGTTCCTTATTATGTTGGTAGGATACATTTGCAAACCCACCTAAATTCAAACAAAAATTATATTCAGCAAACAATAACATATCGCCAATAGGTACTAATGGTGCACCTTGCCCACCTAATGCCACATCCAGCGAACGAAAATCACATACCACAGGCAAATTACATTGCGCTGCAATTGCACTACCTGAGCCAATCTGAACAGTTAATTTTTTATCAGGCTGATGAAAAATGGTATGACCATGGGAAGAAATAAAGTCAACTTTTAATTTATATTTAGTAATAAATTCAACAACTAGTTTCCCGAGATGAGTGCCGTAATCAGAATGGCTTTGCTGAAATGCGAGTGCATCTGCTTTTTCGAGATTAAGCAGGGTTCGCTTCCGGTCTGTTGAATAAGGAATGGTTTCAGCATAAATAATCTGATAGGTCCACTTATTATTATCAAGAGCAAACTTACAATAAGCTATATCAACCCCATCAAGTGAAGTACCCGACATCAAACCGATTACGCAATAATTGACAGGTGTATTTGTCATAAACTATTAGCGAATTTAAAATTTAAAATTTACCTTTGCTACGCAATTATAAAACAAGCCCGTACTCCCCTCTCCTACTGGAGAGGGGTTGGGGGTGAGGTCAAAAATAAACGAATTTTTAACATAAAAAAATTTATACCTATGATATTTAATCTGTCGGAAGAGCATTTAATGATTCAAAAAGCAGCACGTGATTTTGCAAATGATGTATTAAAACCCGGAGTAATTGAGCGTGATGAGCATCAAACATTTCCTACTGCTGAAATCAAACAAATGGGCGAGCTTGGTTTTTTAGGTATGATGGTGAGCACTAAATATGGCGGTGGCGGAATGGACTGTATTTCATATGTTTTAGCGATGGAAGAAATTTCAAAAGTAGATGCTTCAGCCTCAGTGGTGATGTCTGTAAACAATTCTCTTGTTTGTTGGGGTTTGGAAACATTTGGAACTGAAGAACAAAAACAAAAATATTTACCCCGATTAGCTACCGGTCAAATCATTGGAGCATTTTGTTTATCGGAGCCGGAAGCAGGCTCTGATGCTACCTCACAAAGAACTACTGCTATTGATAAAGGAGATCATTATTTATTGAACGGAACTAAAAACTGGATTACCAATGGTGGTACTGCTTCTATGTATTTAGTAATTGCACAAACAGATGCTTCTAAAGGGCACCGCGGAATCAATGTATTAATAGTAGATAAAGGAATGCCGGGTTTTGTAGTTGGGCCTAAAGAAGACAAATTAGGTATTCGCGGTTCAGATACACA
>JAHEYA010000010.1 GCA_023251855.1 Bacteroidota bacterium | reverse complement strand
CAATAAGAAAAAATCGCCTATTGTTTTTCTTTGTAACTAATCTGTTCATAATTTTCCGGAATTTTGAAAGGAAAACTTTGTTCCTCGTTTAATCTAGGTTTAGTATAACGGATATCAATGGTTATGTTTTTCTGTGCTTTGATTGTATAATTTATTTTCAAGGGAAATAGTTGTGTAGAATCAATTTGTGTGTAATCTATAAAACTAGCATCCAGACTACGATTGGGGTTGAAATCGTAAAACAGAAGTCGTGAAATTTTAAATGTTCTTGGCATCATGTAAATACTTTGTACGGCATCATCTAATTCTTTTCCTTTACCGATCACTCTCCTGAGTTTATACTTCCGGATAGTTCCAAGTGTATATTGGCAATGATCCACCCCGGATTTTATTTTATCATCTTCATTATAAAAAGGCAGACTGTTACCAACCAATAGTGATTGCAGCATATCAAAATCTACAGGAATGTTTAATAATTTGTTTATGAATATAAAATCACCTTTAAAATAATTATTACTCAAGCGGTTGAAAAATTTTACAGAGTCCTTTGTGATCAATACTCTTGCCCCCTCAATACCCAATTTCGAAATAGACATCCAAATAATGCTATCTTTTTTAATTCGTAAAGAAATGGTAAACGAATTGAAAGAGCTGTCTATAGTGGTTTCTGCACTAAATTTTGCATTTAATCTATCAAAATGAAATTCATTTGATTTTAAATTTGTTGTTAATGCTCTTGCACTTCTAGGGTCTAAAATACATTTACCGGTATGGAGTGCTATTTTTTGTTGATGTTTACACGAAATAAAAAAAAAATTCAGAAGCACAATAAAATAAACCGGTTGTTTTAGAAAACCGAATACAGAAACAAAAAAGCGAACAGGGTGATTATTCATACAGCTTTTTGTCAGTAATTTTTTTTTCTATAAGTTCTGTTGTACCTCCTGCTTTTTTTGCATCTATCCAATATTTTAAAGCTTCTTCGGTTTCACCAAGTTTAAATAAAACATCACCATAATGTTCGAGCAAGGTTCCATTTTTTCTGCCACCATTTTCAAGAGCTTTACCAATCCATATTTTAGCATCATTATACTTTTTCATTTGGTATAAAATCCATCCATAAGTATCCTGGTATGAATTATTATTAGGTGAAATATCATTGCTTTTTTTCGACATTGCTTCTGCTTTTTCTAAATTATTATTGCGTAGCGAGAGGTAATACGCATAATTATTTAAAACGTATACACTGTTGGGCTCTATTTCCAGAGCTTTGTTGTAGGCCGAATCGGAGGCAGCATAGTTTTTTAATTGATTGTTTGCATCGCCAATATTCGCGTAAAATTGTGCCAGAATTGATTCATTATCATAAACAAATTCTAAGCCTTCATTTAGTGATTTGATCGCTTCATTATATTTTTTCATTTGAATATTGGAGGCACCATTAAAAAAATAAGGCAATGCGAGGTTGGGAAATAATTCCATTGCTTCTGCACTTTCTTTTTCCATTGCAGCATAATCATTTAATTCAGATTCGATGATCAACAGCTGGTTCCAGATAGCATATTTGCTTTTATCAAGGTCTAGTGCTTTTCTGTATTGAGTCCTGGCTTCTTCAATCTTTTTGTCGCGATACAAAAAATCACCATAAATAGAAAATGCTTTGGCTTCATCCTGATGCACTTCCACAATTATTTTACATAAGCTATCAGCATCCGCTTTTAATTCAGTGTATGTTTCTGTGATAGAGTAGTAGGATAACAAAATTTTCACTTTTGTATCAATGTTCAAATCACGGCTTTTAAAAGCAATTTTTATTTCGTTAAATGCTTTTTCGTTCTTTTTAATACTTCGGTAATAATCTGCTAATGATAAATGAACATAGGGGTTTTCAGGATCCACCTTAATTAGGTCATTGTATGCGGCTAATGCCTTTTCACTTTGTCCTTTTCCCTGATACAATTCACCTAAGATGCCATAATATTTACTTTCTTTAGGAAATGTTTTAATTAATTTTTGCACTTCTCCAACTGCCTTTTCGAAATTGTTGAGTGCTTTATAAATTTTCAATTTTTGCATAGATGCTTCTTCAGCAACACCAATCAAACTTTCAATTTTATCATAAATTTTTATTGCATCAGCAGCTTTGTTGGTGTAGATATATGCATTAGCGAGTTCATAATAATAATCAATATGATCGGGATATTCTTTTACTAATTTTTGATATACATTTATTACCTCATTGGCCATTTTGTTCTCTTTTAAACAGTCGATATAAAGTAATTGATACCAACTATTTTTAGGTTCAAGCATTGCGGCTTTACGGCTGTAATACAAGGCTTGTTTTTTATTGTTTTTATATCCGTAAATATTTGCCAGTTCATACAAAGTGGCAGCACTGTTGGGATCTAATCGTAAAGCCTGTAAGAGCAACGTTTCTGTAGAGTCGTAATTGCCTAAAATTTTTTCTCTTGCGGCATTAAAGAAAAGGTACTCGAAATTAATTCGGTCTTTTCCGGTCAAATGTTTTTCATCAATAATCCGGGTAGATTTTGAATTTTTTCCGGTTTGATTCGCAGCTTGATTAATATTTCCGGTTCGGGGAGTTTTGCAGGAGGAAATAGAGATGAGCAAAAAACACAAAACACCTTTCACAGGCCCTATTCTCAATAGAGAAGACTTATGCCGGTTGGTACACTGTTTTTTTTTTTTCATCTTTTACTACTTTCCATTCTCTTTTGGAACAGATATTAATAAAGTATTTTATTTTATTGTAGTATAATCACCTGCACTTACATCATTTGATTTGCCAGTAAATTCAACAAAATTACCAATCATGGAATTGCTTAATTCGGCTGCTATAATCTTTGTATTTGTTTGAATAATACAGTTTTTAACAAGGGAGTTTTCAATCACACAACTATCTCCAATAGAGGCATACGGACCAATTGTAGAATTTATTAATTGTACATTTTCACCAATAAAACAAGGTTCGATGATGGAAGAATTATGATTAATGAAATTCGAGTTGCGAGCAGCGCTTTTATTAAATTCCAAAATACGCTGATTGGTGTAAACGGTAGCATCTTTATTTCCACAATCAAGCCATTCAGTTACTTTACCGGGAGTAAACTTTGTTCCTTTTGCTTTCATATTCTCAAGAGCATTGGTGAGTTGGTACTCCCCTTTTTCTTTAATATCATTATCAAGCAAATATTGTAATTCGCGTTTTAAATAATCGCCATCTTTAAAATAATAAATACCAATGATAGCAAGGTCTGACACAAATGTTGGAGGTTTTTCTACAAAATCTGTAATCACATTATTGGCATTCAATTTAACAACACCAAAAGGTCGGGGATCATTTACTTTTTGAACCCAGATAATACCATCCTGTGAAGAATCCATTTTGAAATCCGCCTTAAAAAGCGTATCAGCAAAGGCAACTAAAACTTTTCCCGTTAAACAATTTTTTGCACACATGATCGCATGGGCAGTGCCAAGCGGTTGATCCTGGTAATAAATACTGCCTTTTGCACCTAAACTTTTAGCAATTGCAATGAGGTTGTTTTCTGCTTCTTTTCCAAAACGACCAATAACAAAGGCGATTTCATCAACAGGCTCATCACATACTTTGATAATATCCTCTACAATGCGCTGAACCATTGGTTTCCCGGCAATTGGAATAAGAGGCTTAGGTGTTGTAAGTGTGTGTGGGCGCATTCGCTTGCCCATACCAGCCATTGGAATAATTATTTTCATAGTTCTATTTTGTTCCTGTACTACCGAAACCTCCGGCTCCTCGATCGGTTTCAATTAATTGTTCTACTTCTATCCACTGGGCTTGTTCATGTTTTGCAATTACCATTTGAGCAACACGTTCGCCATCATTAATTATAAATTCCTGCTTAGAAAGATTTACTAAAATTACTTTTATCTCTCCCCTGTAATCTGCATCAATAGTGCCCGGCGAGTTCAGCACTGTTAGCCCATTTTTAAAAGCCAAGCCACTTCTCGGACGAATTTGTGCTTCAAAACCAATTGGTATTTCTAAAAACAAACCTGTTGATACCAATGTTCGTTCCAATGATTTTAAAACAATTGGTTCGTTCAAATTAGCACGTAAATCCATACCCGCAGCTGCATTACTCGCATAGCTTGGTAAACCGTGTTTTGATTTATTTATAATTTTTATCGTCATGTTAAAGCTTAATATTATTTTTCTCCAATTTCCACACCACAAACATAAATCCCAACAACATTAAATTATTTAAAAATAAATTAAAGCGGATTGAATCTGTTTTAATGAAAACACTAATGCAGTGCAAAGCTAAGGATAAACCCAAGTAACCCAAAATGCGTTTCAAATCATAATTAACAGGGTAGTGTTTATTTCCCCAGAAATAGGAAGCTACCATCATAGAAGCATAACAGATCAATGTTGCCCAGGCAGAACCCATATATCCTATACGTGGAATCCAATAAATATTTAGTAATATGGTGATTGTAGCACCAAAAATGGTTAGCAGAGCACCATAACTCGTTTGTCCGGTGAGTTTATACCAAATGGATTGATTGATAAAAATTCCTAAAAACAAATTAGCGATCAATAAAATCGGCACAACATCCAGCCCTACTCTGAATTTTTCTCCCACAAAATACTGTATCCATTGCATGTTCATCATGGTGCCCAGAAAGATCAAGGAACAAATGATCACAAAAAATTTCATAATATCAGCATATGTTTTTTTTGCATCTTTTTCTTTAGCATGACTAAAAAAGAAGGGTTCTGCGGCAAAGCGGAAGGCTTGAATAAAAATGGTCATGAGGATTGCAATTTTGTAACAGGCGCCATAAATACCATTTTGACTTTTGGCAATTTCTTCAGGAAGAAGTAAAGGTATCAGAACACGATCAAGTGTTTCATTGGCCATACCTGCCAATCCTGCGACTAGTAAAGGAAGTCCGTATAGCATCATCCGTTTCCATAGGGCCGAATCAATTTTCCATTTTACAGAAATAATTTCCGGACTCAACAGAAGTAATGTAATTACACTCGCTAAAAGATTTGAAATAAAAATATATCCAATACCAATTGCAGGATTATAAACTAGCTCTACAAAAGGCTTGAATGATGATTGTGGAGAATCGTACACCGTTTTGCAAAACCAGATAAAAAATAAATTTAAGCCGATATTAATAGAAATATTGAGCGATTTAATAATTGCAAATCGCTTGGCTTTGCCTTGTTCACGAAGCTTTGCAAATGGTATGGCTGAAAAAGCATCGCATCCTAAAATAAATGCGAACCAAATAATATATTCGGGATGGCCTGAAAACTTAAGCGTTTCGGAAATCGGTTTTGAAAAAAAACTGGTGAGAAAAATGAAAGTAATCGATGAAATAAACAAGGATGTTACTGCTGTAGAATATACTTTTTCTTTTTCAATCTCTGTTTGTGAAAACCGGAACAATGTAGTTTCCATACCATAGGTTAAAAACACCATCAGGAAGGAAACAAAAGCATAAGCAGTGGTAACATCTCCAAACTCAGCCGGGGAAAATAAGTAGGTATAAAGTGGAGTGAGAAAATAATTTAATAACCGACCAACAATAGTAGGCAAGCCATAAATAGCCGTTTGCGATGCGAGTTTTTTGAGAGGTTTCAAGTTCTAAGTTCTAAGTTCTAAGTTCAAAGTTCAAAGTTCAAAGTTTCAGGATTTGTACTTAGTTCCTATGAGTTGGGAATTATTAAGATATTTTTATAAAATTATTAGTTTCATAATTTAAAATCTTTTTCAAATTGCCAATATTTGTCAACGGATAAATCTGATAACACAAAACTCTGGATTTTTTCCAAACTTACAAATCTTCAAACTTTTGAATTGTTGCCATGTGTAGAACCTGAAACCTGAAATTTTGGAATGAAATAATTATTTTCCGGTAAAATTAGCTTTTCTTTTTTCTATAAATGCTGTTGTGCCTTCTTTAAAATCTTCGGTGGCAAAACACTTTCCGAACTCTTCAATTTCTGCTTTAAATCCATCTAAATTATTTTCGAAATAGGCATTTACACTGTTGATTACACCGGTTATTGCTTTTGGTGATTTAGTTTTTATTTTTTCTAAAAGTGCTACAGCTGTTGCTATAAGCTGATCTTGTGGAACAACATAATTGACCAAACCTAAATGCAATGCTTGTTCGGCATTTATCAGGTCACCGGTCATGTGCAATTCGGTTGCTTTTGTTTTTCCAATATATTGGATCAATCGCTGTGTACCACCATACCCGGCAATCAAACCAAGGTTTACTTCAGGTTGGCCGAATTTTACATTTTCGCTTGCAATACGTATATGACAAGCCATAGAAAGTTCACAACCGCCACCCAATGCAAAACCATTAACGGCTGCAACAACTGGTTTAGAGCAAGTTTCAATTGACCTGAACACATTTTGTCCGGCTTGTGCAAGCGCTTTGCCCTGTTCAATAGATAGTCCTACAAATTCGGAAATATCAGCTCCGGCAACAAATGATTTTTGCCCCGAACCGGTTATTATTATTGCTTTTACAGTAGTGTCTGATTCCGCATTTTTTATTGCCTGACCAATTTCTTTAACAGTTTTTTTGTTGAGTGCATTCAATTTATCGGGGCGATTAATGGTTATGGTCATAATACCATTTTCAGCTGTTGTTAAAAGGTTTTCGAAGGTCATATAATTTTATTTAATTTTCTTATTCATCAATATCAGTAACGCCACCCGAAACAATAAATTTCATTACTTCAGGTGCAGAAGCATCTACAAGGGTAATATGATCAGCCGGAACAATTAATAAATTTCCTGAAAAGGAATACGACATTGGCACATACACAGCCACCGTTCCTGTTTTAAGGTTTAGTTCACTTAAATCTTCTTTGGTTACAAAACCTAACTGCTGAATATTGTTTTCCTTATTGATAGTAACCAGCACAGGTTTATTGAAACGTTTTTTACTTCCAACAAATGCCGATAAAAGGTCCTTTATGGAGGAATAAACAGTTTTAATTAAGGGAGTATGTTCAATAAGATTATCGAACATAATAAATATGGGTCGCAAAATTATTGATGAACCGAGCACTCCAGCTATAAAAATTAATCCGAGTGCACTTCCAGTTACAATAAAGGGGTCAATAACCGGACTCACAATTGTGCCGAAAATACCAAAAAATGAGCCCACCAAATTGATAAATTTATAAACCACAAAAGCCGTGATTGATACAGGTATCAAAATAATTAACCCTTGAATAAAATATCGTAAAACCTTCTGCATTTTGTATACTTTAATTGGTGACGAAATTAGTCAAATAATTTTTGATAATAGTTTAAAGAGAGCGGTACCAATAATTTAATTATTTTAGAGGCTGTGTTATAAATGAAAGAATAATCAGAAGCATGAAAAACAAAATAGAAGAACTAAATAAAAAAATAGCTGCTGCACAATTAGGAGGCGGAAAAAAACGCATTGATTCGCAACATGGCAAAGGAAAACTTACTGCTCGTGAACGCATTCATTTTTTGATGGATGAAGGTAGTTTTGAAGAAATTGGAATGTTTGTAACACACCGTTCTGTTGAGTTTGGGATGGAGCGAGAAAAATATTTGGGTGATGGTGTAGTAACCGGTTATGGCACAATTAACGGTAGAATGGTTTATGTTTTTTCTCAGGATTTTACAGTGTTTGGAGGTTCTTTAAGTGAAACACATGCCGAAAAAATTTGCCGGATTATGGATCTTGCCATGCAAAATGGAGCACCGGTGATCGGCTTAAATGATAGTGGTGGTGCGCGAATTCAGGAAGGTGTTGTTTCATTAGGTGGTTATGCTGATATTTTTTATCGTAATACCAGAGCATCGGGAGTGATACCTCAATTATCAGCGATTATGGGACCTTGTGCAGGTGGTGCCGTATATTCCCCTGCTATTACTGATTTTATAATGATGGTAGAAAACACCTCTTATATGTTTGTTACCGGGCCAAATGTTGTAAAAACAGTAACACATGAAGAAGTAACATCAGAAGAATTAGGAGGAGCATCAGCACATTCAACTAAATCGGGAGTAACACATTTTTCATGTGCCAATGAAATAGCCTGTATCAATACTATTAAAGCATTGTTGAGTTATATGCCTCAAAATTGCGAGGACGATGCTCCATCGGTACCTTATTCTCCCCTCTCCAATGGGAGAGGGGTCGGGGGTGAGGCTGAAAAACGGCCTGAATTAAATAACATCATTCCTAAAAATCCGAATCAGCCGTATGATATGCGTGATGTGATTTCCGGAGTGATTGATACAGAATCTTTTTTAGAAGTACATAAAAATTTTGCGGAGAATATTGTTGTTGGTTTTGCCCGATTAGCAGGTAAAAGTATTGGTATTGTTGCCAATCAACCGGCTTTTTTAGCTGGGGTATTGGATATTGATTCGTCCAACAAAGCAGCCCGTTTTGTTCGCTTTTGCGATAGTTTTAATATTCCTTTATTAGTGTTTGAGGATGTTCCGGGGTTTTTACCGGGAACTGATCAGGAGTGGAATGGCATCATCACCAGCGGAGCAAAATTATTATATGCCTTTTGTGAAGCAACGGTGCCACGTATTACCGTGATCACGCGTAAAGCATACGGTGGTGCTTATGACGTAATGAACAGCAAACACATTGGTGCAGATATGAATTATGCATGGCCATCGGCTGAAATTGCAGTAATGGGAGCAAAAGGTGCTACCGAGATTATTTTCAAAACGGAAATTACGGCATCAAAAAATCCTACAGCAACACTGGCAGAAAAGGAAAAAGATTATATTGAACATTTTGCAAACCCGTACCGCGCAGCCGAAAGAGGGTATATAGATGAAGTGATACAACCCGAAGATACCCGTGAGAAATTAATAAAAGCATTTAATATGCTTAAAAATAAAGTGGATAATTTACCTAAGAAAAAGCATGGGAATATTCCGTTGTAAGTTAATCGCAACTAGGCAATTGAGAAAAGAATAGGGATTTTTTTTGAATGTTGCTTTATACTTTAATTCCATTCTTCCTGAATATGGCGAAAATTTCTTCTTCAGAAGCATCTTCACTTTTCATCCCTTTGTCAATCCACTTCGCCATAATACCCTCATCTTCTTCTTTCCCTATTACACGCATTTTTAAGCGATGCTTTTTTAAAAAACTAAGGAATAATGTTTCTTTTTTATCAGGAATTTTTAAAACTACGGTTGTCATTTTTTTATTTTTCATTCTACTTATAAGCCAAAGATACTCAATTTTTCAATGGTTTCATACTGAATAATAAATATCAGCAGGATTCAAAAGATGATCACTTAGTGTGAAATCATTATTTTTCGGGTGTAAACATTTCCTTCTGTAAGCATCTGAATAAAATAAATTCCAACGGGTTCTTTACTTAAATCAATTTGAAAATTTGAAGATGAGCTAATTTGTAAATTGCCAACCTGATATACCTTTTCTCCTAATACATTATATACTTCCAAACTTGAAACTTGGAGCTTTGAACTTTGAACTTGAAACTTCCCACTACTTGGGTTAGGATAAATAATAATTCCGTTATCAGAAAAAGAATTCGCTATTCCTGTTGAACTAACATTATAACAAGAAGAGGTATCTGAACAACTGCTTTGGGTTACGATCACAGCATAGTTACCATTTGAGGTAGCAGTATAACTTTGATTGGTTGCTCCTGTTATGGGTAGAAATCCATTATTGCAATTAAGCCATTGGTAAGTTGCACCGTTAGCATTTGCTGTTAAAATATTATTATTTTGAGTAACGGAATTATCAACAGTATTTACTGTAATAATTTTAGTTGTACTGTCCTGACAGCCGGTAGTTGTATTTGTACCGGTAACAGTATAAGTAGTGATTCCGGCAGGAGGCACAAAAGCCACTCCATTGGTTATTCCGCCTGACCAGCTGTAGGTATCTGCATTGCCGCTTACGTTAAGTATTACGCTATCGCCAATACATACTGTGGTTGCAGTTGCAACAGGTGTTATTGTTGGAAGTGGGTTTACCGTAATTGTTTTGGTTGCTACACCTTGGCAGCCGGTAGTTGTATTTGTTCCGGTAACTGTATAAGTAGTAATTCCTGAGGGAGGTATAAAAGCAACTCCATCAGTAACACCGGCCGACCATGCATAAGTTGTAGCACCCCCACCTGTAAGAGTAACGCCTGTACCGGCACATACAGTTGTTGCAGTTGAACTGGCTGTAACACCAAGCGGAATACATTGCTTAAATACTACTCCTAAATTATTTTGGCCGCCCTGCCGTGTCATCCCATATAAAAAACTGCCGTCAGAAATAAGTGAGCCATAAGGAACGCTTCCGTTTGTGGCACCCGCAAAGTCCAATAATTTTAAATAGTTAGTTCCATCTGGCTTTATTTTAAAGATAGTCCCATTAACGTTTGTCCCACCACTTGGAGTCATCCCATACAGAAAGGTTCCGTCAAAAATAAGAGAGCAATTGGGAGAACTTCCACTTCCAAAGGTTGCAAAGTCCAAAAGTTTTACATAGTTGCTTCCATCGGGCTTTATTTTAAAGATAACCCCATCACTGTTTGTCCCACCAGTCGCAGTCGTTCCATACAGAAAGGTGCCGTCAGAAATAAGTGAGCCAATAGGACCGCTTCCGTTTGTGGAACCTGCAAAATCCAGTAGTTTTACATAGCCTGTTCCATCGGGCATTATTTTAAAGATTATTCCGTCACCATTTATGCCCCCATATCTTGTCATTCCATAGAGAAAGGTTCCATCAAAAATAAGAGAGCCATTGGGAGACTTTCCGTCAGGAATGTTCGTAAAATCAAGTAGTTTGGTATAGCTAGTTCCATCGGGCTTTATTTTAAAGATAATCCCATAACCGTTTGTCCCACCAGACTTAGTCATTCCATACAAAAAAGTGCCGTCAGAAATAAGGTCGCCATAAGGACTACTTCCGTTTGTGGCGCCTCCTCCAAAATCAAAAAGTTTTATATAACCGGTTCCATCGGGCTTTATTTTAAAGATTGTTCCGGCACCCCATATGCCCCCTGTACTTGTCATTCCATAGAGAAAGGTCCCATCAGAAATAAAGGAACCGCGAGGCGAACTTCCGTTTGCGGAACCTGAAAAGTCCAAAAGTTTTACATAGTTGCTACCATCGGGCATTATTTTAAAGATTGTTCCGTCACCACTTGTGCCACCACCGTATGTCATACCATATAGAAAAGTGCCGTCAGAAATAAGTGAGCCATAAGGAGCACTCCCGTTGGTGGTGCCTGCAAAGTCAAGGAGTTTGGTAAATTGTGCATAAGAGGGTTTGCCGATTAATCCAGCTATAAGCAGGACGCAGATGAAGTATGTTTTTTTCATTGGTTTTTTTTATTGAATGATTAGTTTCTTATTTGCAATAATACTATTGTTTTCAGAATGTATATTGATAAAATAAATTCCTTTGGGTTCTTTACTTAAATCAATTTGAAAATTTGAAGATGTGCTGATTTGCTGATGAACGCATTCTCCAAGCACATTGTAGATTTTCATTTGCACATTTTCAAATTGACTTATAAGCACATTTACTTTTCCGTTTCCCGGGTTAGGATAAATAATAATTCCACTATCAGAAAAAGAACTCGCTATTCCTGTTGAACTAACATTGTAACAAGAAGAGGTATCTGAACAACCATTTTGGGTTACGATCACAGCATAGTTGCCATTTGAGGTAGCAGTATAACTTTGATTGGTCGATCCTGTAATAGGCAGAAACCCATTATTGCAATTAAGCCATTGATAAGTTGCACCGTTAGCGTTTGCTGTTAAAATATTATTATTTTGAGTAACGGAGTTGTCAACAGTGTTTACCGTAATGGTAACTGAAACAGGCGCACCTACGCAGTTAGTCGCAGTTGGCGTAACTACATATATTGCTGTACCCGGATTTATTCCTGTTGTTGTTAATGTTTGTGCGATAGTAGATCCGGTAAGGGAAACTCCTCCTGAAACATTTGTCTGTGTTACTGTTCCCACGTAGGTTGTACCTGTTTCGTTGCTTGTCAAAGCAATTGATGTTGCTCCCCCTGAACAAATTGTTTGTGATACAGGAGTAGCAGTAACTACAGGCAATTGGTTTACAGTAATGATTTTAGTTGTCGTGTTCTGGCAGCCGGTAGTTGTATTTGTACCGGTAACAGTATAAGTAGTGATTCCGACAGGAGGCACAAAAGCCACTCCATTAGTTATTCCGCCTGACCAGGTGTAGGTATCTGCATTGCCGCTTACGCTAAGTATTACGCTATCTCCGGTACATACTGTGGTTGCGGTTGCAACAGGTGTTACTGTTGGAAGTGGGTTTACCGTAATGGTTTTCGTTGCCGTATTGCTGCAACCAGATAAAGTGATTGTTCCGGTAACAGTGTAAGTTATAGTTCCGGTTGGAGGAATAAAAGCTACTCCATCACTCACTCCGCCTGACCAACTGTATGTATTTGCTCCGCCACCCATTAAAGTTACGCTTGCGCCCGCGCATACGCTGGTGGCGCTTACATTAGCTGTAATCATGGGTGGAATACATAGTTTAAATACTACTCCCCAACCATTTGTTCCACCATCGTATGTCATTCCATACAAAAAAGTTCCGTCAGAAATAAGAGAGCCCTTAGGATACTGTCCGTTTGCGCCTGCAAAGTCCAAGAGGTCTGCATAGCCGCTTCCATCGGGCATTATTTTAAAAATAGTTCCATAACCATTTGTGCCACCTTTGTATGTCATTCCATACAAAAAAGTTCCGTCAGAAATAAGAGAGCCATAAGGATACTGTCCGTTTGCGCCTGCAAAGTCCAGGAGTTTTGTATAGCTGGTTCCATCGGGCATTATTTTAAAAATAGTTCCATCACCATTTGTGCCGCCATTGTATGTCATTCCATACAAAAAAGTTCCGTCAGAAATAAGAGAGCCATAAGGATAACTTCCGTTTGTTGCGCCTGCAAAGTCCAGGAGTTTTGTATAGCCGGTTCCATCGGGCATTATTTTAAAAATAGTTCCATCACTATTTGCTCCGCCATTAATTGTCATTCCATAGAGAAAAGTTCCGTCCGTAATAAGAGAGCCCTTAGGATACTGTCCGTTTGCGCCTGCAAAGTCCAATAGTTTTACATAACCACTGCCATCGGGTTTTATTTTAAAAATTGTTCCATCACTATTTGTGCCGCCACCCTGCGTCATTCCATACAGAAAGGTGCCGTCAGAATAAAGATCGCCATGAGGATTACTTCCGTTTGTAAAGCCTGCAAAGTCCAACAATTTTAAATAGCCGGTTCCATCGGGCTTTATTTTAAAAACACTTCCATAAACATTTGTGCCGCCCTGATAAATCATTCCATGGAGAAAAGTGCCGTCAGAAATAAGAGAGCCATAAGGATACTGTCCGTTTGCGCCTGCAAAGTCCAAGAGGTCTGCATAGTTGGTTCCATCGGGTTTTATTTTAAAGAGAGTTCCACCACTATTTGTGCCACCCTGCGATGTCATTCCATAGAGAAAAGTTCCGTCCGTAATAAGAGAGCCATAAGGACGACTTCCGTTTGCCGCGCCTGCAAAATCAAGGAGTTTAGTATATTGGGCGTTTGCTTGTTGAATGCCCAGGCCAACGAAGGCAAACAGAATTGTTGTGTAGAGTTTTTTCATTTCTTTGTTGTCAGTGATTATAGTGCTGACACCGCACTTTTTTAAGTTTTGAAGATGCAGAGTTAATAATTGTTTTGCTATCGCGCCGGCAAAATCGGTCCATTTGGCGTTGGGGGGGGGTAAGATGATGTGCTGATAACTGGCGCTATATGCAGGATGCAGATGAAGGATAGTTTTTTCACGTGCTTTGTTTTAAAAGGTAAACTTATTGCAAAAAGCCAAAACCTTACCCGTTATGTCACTAATCAAATTAGAAGAAAAAATATCTAAAAAAGGAGAAACCGCTCTGATTCCGAACAAATTGCCGTTTCGGTCACTAAGCTGGTCAATGCCATGCCTTATGATGTTTTGAAAGCTTTCGGAAATTAAAAACGAAATTCTTTTTTTGGCCTTTTTTTCAACTTCATAGTCAGCCAAAGAAATAAGTTTATCAGTAAACGTGTCATCAAAGTTTCCTCTGTAAAACATACAGATTCTGTCTTCTACAAAACATTTACGTAATAAGCCAATTAATTTTAAATCTTTTAGCATAAACAAATTTAATTTTCAAATAGAGATTAGCTAAGGTAATAAATTTTGATAATTTACAAAACTCCACAAAATTTAAATACGGAATACAGCTTTCTGCTTAAGGATATCATTAATCTGCACAGTCAATGGGCTATGGAGGGTGCACAATGGTGTTTATAATCAAAACTCTGATTCATGTTAATAATAACATCTGAATCACTTGATGGAAAAAAATTTCATAAATTCGTAAGCCGAAAATAATATTTCGTAAAAATGTCACAAGAAAAGATTATTCAAACCAAACGCAATTTTTATGAGAAAGTAATTATAGATTTACTTTCGAAAATGACTATTGGTAAGCTTAACCTGACATTGCCAACTGGTGAGTTAATAAAAATTGGGAATCAAAATAATGATGTTGCCGCAAACATCACTGTTAAAAATAATTATTTTTTTAAACGTTGTGTGTTATATGGCGATATTGGTTTTGGTGAGGCATTCGTTGATGGCCATTGGGAAACAGATAATATTACCAACGTAATAAAATGGTTTTTAATTAATGTTGACAATGCTCCAACAGCCTCCGGCAGCCAAACTCGGGCATTCGCATTAAATGCTCTAAAGTTTTTTAATAAAATTTATCATAAAAAAAGGGCCAACAGTATCAGCGGTTCTAAAAAAAATATTGCTGAGCATTATGATCTGCATAATGATTTTTTTGCTCTATTCCTTGATCCTACAATGACCTATTCCTGTGCCTATTTCAATAAAGAAGGAATAAATTTGCAGGAAGCACAAATTGAAAAATACGAACGGTTATGTAAACAATTAAATTTAAAACCTACTGATCATGTGCTTGAAATTGGTAGCGGTTGGGGCCAAAATGCTATTTATATTGCAAAACAATATGGCTGTAAGGTAACAACAGTAACTATTTCGGAGGAACAATATAAATTGGCAAAAGATCGTGTTGGGAAAGAAAATTTAGCCGACAAAATAAATATTCTTTTAAAAGACTATCGTTTGATAGAAGGCAAATTTGATAAAATTGTTTCTATTGAAATGTTAGAAGCAGTAGGGCATAAATTTATTAATGGCTATTTCAAAAAATGTAATGCACTTCTCAAAAAGGATGGTATCCTTGCAATTCAGGTAATCACTTGTCCGGATTCGCGTTATGAAAGTTTTCGTACCGGTGTTGACTGGATTCAAAAACATATTTTTCCGGGTTCTTTATTACCTTCTGTGGGTACTATCAACAAAGCAATTAATTCCACATCTGATATGACCCTGCTTGACCTGAAAGATATGGGTTTGCATTATGTTCGCACCTTATCAGCATGGCAAATGCAATTCAACCAGCAATTAGAAAAAGTGAAAAAGATGGGATTTGATGAACCGTTTATTCGCAAATGGAACTACTACTTCAGCTATTGCCAGGCAGCATTTGAAACACGTAATA
>JAHEYA010000163.1 GCA_023251855.1 Bacteroidota bacterium | reverse complement strand
ATCAATTTGATAATTCGGCAGTTTCACAATTTGATGATTAGAGCCTGTTCAAATTTGTTAAAAAACAAATACATCTACAATAATTTATTAGTGCTATGTCATTTCGACCGTAGGGAGAAATCCCCATAAATGTTGAAAAAATGAGGTTTCTCGCTGCGGTCGAAATGACGTATAAATCAAATTATGAATAAAATTTAAACAGGATCTTAGTCTTTTTAGTTTTCAAATTTCTAAATCGGGCTACTCGAGCTGATACAAATAAATACTGTTATCTGCACTTCCGGTAATTAAATTGTAAACATGCTCATTATTAAGATCACCTATACTGAAACTTGTTTTTCCAGAAAGAGGAAATCCGCTATATAATGAGCCATTTGAATTAAATAAAAATAACTCATTCGTTTTTTCTGATACAACACCAATTTTTCCGGTACCATCAGGGAAAACAAAAAACAAGGGCGCCTGTGTAATAATTCCCTTAAATTCATAATTGAAAAGCAAAGATTTATCTTGCGAAAAAACTTTTAATTCATGACGTGTCAGAAAAATATATTCTTTTGTTTTGTCATTGTTAATATCCTTATAATCAAAAAAAGGAGTGGTTTCAAAACCTTGTACCCTTCTACTTTCCTTGTCCCCTGTAAGATTTACCTTAATTATATTTCCAAGAGTATCCGCTGATACCAGATAGGACTTACTGTAATCCTTTCCCGGTTCAATATAAAAACTATGAATTCCATGTGGCAACTCTGCCTTCATTTTTACCCTAAGTTCGCCTTGTCGATTAAATAAATATATTTTTCCTTTTACATCAACTGCACATAAATGATCTTTATTTTCTATACTAAAATACTGTAGTGGTAAATACACCAGGTCATTTGTTTTACCAAATTTGAATCCTGCAACTTCATCTCCGTTTGGTTTAAAACAACGTATTTTTTTATTTTCACATGCAACAAAAATTCGGTAATCGCGGTTTTTTTCATAATCAAATACCGATATCGCATTAGTTGCAGATGATTCCAGTTGGATTGGGAATCCCCGCATCGTATTTCCATTTCTGTCGTACATGTGTATCGAACTACGGGTATTGAATAACAATTGTAATTTATTGTTTTTAAGAACATCTACCTGTATCACATCACTCATTATTTTTTCTTGAAACTGCTTTTTCCAGATAACTTTTCCGGTAGGACTTATCAGGTAGATTTTGTTGGCATCATCCTGAATTATTATTTCATTTGCTTTAGTATTGTGATTTATTACAAGGTAGGGTTTTGAACTCACGCTGGTGTCTATCTTCGCCTCCCACAATGTGCCGCTTTCTTGCTTGTATTTTGGATTGTATTTTAAATACGCACTGCTGTAAAATAATTTATTAGTAGCCGTATATTGAATTCCCATGGCTTCAAACTTATGAAACAGATCTAATTTATTTTCAATGTCTTTTTCAAGTCCTTCAGTAACAAATAGGCTGTAAATATTGGTAGATCGGGCTATTGAAGAATAAAGATATACATTAGCTTGGGATGAAATATTTTCCGAAAACAGCTTGTAATTTTTATCATTTACCAATGTTTTATTATTTTCAAAATCATTGATAAAACTCTGTAAGGCCTCACTACTGTTGGCAAAAACAATATAGTCGTCTATGGAAGTGAAATAATTTTTTGTTATTTTACTGAATTGCCAACCTAATAACTGAGGTAGTAATTTGGGTAAATTTAAATAATTGATCGGATGATTTCGGTAGCTGATAATCTTGAATCGCCCTTTTTTATTGACTTTTGACTCTTGGTTCCCGGATTTTACAATCCCTTTCTCCATTCTGTGTTCTCCATTCACCACCGAATCAACCAATCCATTTAATGTGCCCACTGCATCTTCAATATTATTAGAGCGAAAAACTGCATATGCATTATTTGTGATGTCAAACGATGAAGGTTCGGTTACTACCAATGCCATCTCATTATCGATCCATTCTAAGAACGATCGCTCAATATTAATATGGAAGTTTGTTGTAAGACTTTCAATATATTGCTCATGGCTTTGTTTTTTGCTTTGGATAAGTGTACTTAAATAGTTTTTGTACTCATGATGAAATGTTTTAATATTATTTATTCCAAAAAATAAAAGTAACGCGGTTTTTGCGGGGATTATTTTTGTTAATTCGATCTCTTGAGGTTTTTGATCCCTGAATAAATTTAAAAATTTTGTGGAAGAGTCATTGGCTTCTGTAAAACCATTTAACATCAATGCATTTGGCTTTATTGTCACATCCCAACTTGCACAATCAGCAAAATCAGCCAGAGAATTAATATCTTTTTTAAAAATGGGGGATATAAAATGATTAAGTATGCTCGGAAAATTTTTATAATTGAGGTAAATAGTTGCTTCTACATTTTTCCCAGCAGTATTTACTATTTTGCTGAAATTTTTATCCTTCATCAATGAAATGCCTGATTTTAAATGCCGAATCGCATCTTCAACCAAATTTTGTTTGCAGCTCATTATTAAAACCCCTTTTAAAAAAGCATAACTTAATGAATCTTTCTTTTTCGGATAGATCGTGCCAATATCAACTCCGGAATATTCGCGATGCGAAGGTTCGGAGTTGTTGTTTATTGTTTTGATAAATCCGTCAACAGATGACTGTTGCCCTAGATGAGGCAAGCTATAAACATATAAAAAATCAAAAGTTGTTGCTCCTGAAACGTGTGCTGAAATAAATAACGACCTGTTATCAAGCAACTTGGAGATACTTGCATCCAATGTTATTAGCGAATCAATATAATGTGCCTGAAGATTTAGTTTTGAAAATGTTTCTGTTCCCAGCAGTTCCTGCCAAATGATGTTGGTCTGTGATAATTTTTCCCAAACATTTTTTGATTGTTTACTTTCAAAAATAATAGCAGCATTGCTGGGAATAGCATTAATGGCTTCACTTACAGGTGTGTGCAACTCCTTTGTATATGTGAACCAATATATTCCGCCTCCTACAAAAGCAGAAATCACAATTCCAAGTACTATTTTTTTCCACATTTTTTAGCAAACATATCCTTAAACGTGTGCGAAATTAATCAATGCTTCCTATTCATTATTTGGCATTCCGAAAAATTACTAACAGTCCATTGCTGATGAATTTATTTCAAGGATTGAAAAAAGAGTTTGTATAACTTTTTTTGATCTGCAAATACTCGAATTAATGCTACTATAAGCCTGTTCTGCCTACTAATTATAACACACCCCACCGTATTTAAAATCAAAAGCCTCCCGATTTTTCAGGAGGCTCTTGTAAACCTTTTAAAACAATAAATGAATGTGAAATTTATTTCTTACCGTCCATTACCTTCAACAACTCCACTTCATAGATCAACGCATAATAAGGTGGTATCAATCCCGGCAATCCCTTTTCTCCAAAACCTGCTGCAGAAGGAATATATACTCTCCACAATGAACCTGTTGGCATCATTTGCAATATTTCATTCATCCCCGGTATTACATTATTGGGAGTGGTTTTATATGGAACGTTTTTGGGGTACGTATCTTCAAACTGTTTTCCATCTGCCAAAAAGCCCTTTAAGTGCAGCTCAACAGAATCTGTAGGCATAGGGCGCTTACCTGTGCCGGTTTTTACTATTGAATAACAAACTCCACTTGGCAAAAGTCCAAGACCGGCTTGTTTTTTAATATTTTCAAACATTTGTTTTTCAATCTTAATACCACGCTCCTTGCTGGTAATTCTTAAATAACTTTCCATTCTGCGTGGGATGCTGTCGGCAGCTACTAAAAGGGGTTTGCCAAGCAGTAAGTCATCCATGCCTTTGTTAAATAATTCAGCCTTTGGAATTGCAATACCTGTATTGATAATATATTGACCTATGTAGGCACCTAGTACGTATTGCATTGAATCCGAAAGTGAAGTTAGTTTTACCGGTGCTGATGCAGGCGCCTTTTTTTCAGCTGCAGCGGGCTTTTGAGCAAACCCATTTAAAGAAAAAAGAATTCCAACTGCTAATGCAATTACTTTCATTTTAGAGTACATTGTTTTCATGCTGTTTTTATGGATAATTTATTATTTTTTTTAATTAAATTTAAGGTGCAATTATACGAACAAAATTTGCAGAAAAGCAACAATGTTCTTTTTTTATAGAGCAAAATCTGTTAAAATTTCTTAAAAAGCACCAACTTACTCCATCTCCAGAATTCCCTTCCGTTTGAAGCATGAATAAAGCGGGATATTTATTTTAGTGTTTTTTTTTAGGATTCCGTTTGGTGTGAAAAACAGATAAAATATTTATCTGGTGAATTGGTTCTTTGATTTCATAAACTATAACGTATGGAAATTTTTTGACTACGGCTTCTCTGAATTGAGTATTTTTTTGGGGGAATAATAATGGTTTTTTTTGGATTTGTTTTAGCGCATTTTCGATTTCGGTAAAAAAACTTTGACCTAAACCAATAAGAGAATTCTCATACCAGATTACCGACTCTAAATATTCTTTTTCGGCTTTCGGGTGAAAAATAATAGTGTAATTATTTCTCATTTTCCGGTTTTATTCAGAATTTTTTTTGCTTTCTCCTTAATATTTAACCAATCGCCCCCTTTCGCTTTGCCAGTAGCTAATTCACCAGATCGTTTTTGCATTTCTTGCAGAAATTCATTTGTCCAAACATCATGATTCTCATTAATTTCGTCCTCTACAATCGTGTATAAGGCTTTTATTTTTTTTTCATCTGCAAAACGAATATATTCGTGCAAACTATTTCTGGTAGCTAAAACAGTCATGTTGAAATTTTTTTATTCATACAAATTTAACGATTTAAGGGCAGTTCTAAAAATTATTTTTTTTAATGTGAACTTTCCTGCTTAAGCAGAACAGGTGGCTCCATCAAATGCCCACACTTTTTGCAAGTGCGCAGATCCTCACTACCGTAAAACTCATCAAATGTTGCCTTGAATTGAGTTTCAATGTTTGTTAATTGAAAATAGTGCTCATACAATTTAGTATTACACTTTTCACAAAACCAAAGTAAACCATCTTTTTCATTGTCTCTACGTTTGCGTTCCATTACCAAACCAATAGTGTTAACACCTCTTGTAGGGCAATGTGGGACTTTTGGAGGCAATAAAAATATCTCGCCTTCATTTATTGGTACATCTACCGCTTTCCCATTTTCTTGAATTTTTACAATCACATTGCCTTCCAATTGGTAAAAAAATTCTTCACTTTCGTTGTAGTGATAGTCTTTACGGGCATTCGGACCGCCTACTACCATTACAATAAATTCAGTGTTTTGATAAACAACCTTGTTGCCTACAGGTGGTTTTAATAAATGACGATTTTCATCGATCCACTTTTTGAAATTTAAAGGATGTTGTATTGACATGGTTTGGTTTTGAAATTTTATTTTGATTTATTTTACAAATGTACTTTTTTTTTATAAAAAACTTTAAAGTGATGAAAGGCTTTCTATAAAATCTACCTACTGGAATGGATCTCATTAAACAAAATCTCCCGCCTCAATAAATATCGAAGCGGGAGATTTAATAACTAATCTTTTTGTTTTCATTTAATTGTACCAATATTAAATGAAACGATGGACAAATTACATACCAGTCGCAACTCTGCCAACTTCAACCCAGTTGGTTCCGTCATAAACAAAGGAAACTGAAAACGTTTTAGCAGTTACGGTTCCTGTGGCAAGAGTACCATTTACTTTTACGTTTCCTGCAAAAGTTATCGTTCTGGATGTTGTTCCAGAAGAAAGAATAATAAAAGTAGCTCTTGAGCCAATCAGTCCTCCCCCAGAAAGGGTTAATGTAGTAGTCGCGGAATATGTTGCAGTATAAAGGCCGCTAGCTCCACTCATGGTAACTGTTGTTGGGTTGGTTCCTAATGCATTCGTAGCAACCAAAACATTTGCTGTTCCTGTAACGGTTCCTAAAGTTATTGTAGGAGTTCCAGCTGCTGCTGCAACAGTTAAGATTGCTGTTCCGCTAGTTGTCCCTTTCAGGTTTATTGCCCCGGTTGTTCCAGCTGCTGTACCAAC
>JAHEYA010000009.1:6357-15761 GCA_023251855.1 Bacteroidota bacterium | reverse complement strand
CCAATTTTGGAAATTTTAAAAAATTGATCTCTAAATACCTAAGTGAGAATCAAACTTTCATTGATTTTTCAAATACTCCATTATTATATTATTATGCAGGGAAAGTTTCGCCTTCTTATTTTTATCAAAATCCACTCACCATTCAGAATGACCTTTTGCAAAAAAACTTTATTTCCAATTTACAAAAGTATGATGCTCCATTACTTGTTTTCTCCAATTTTCCTGAAAATTATTGGGATAACGTGGATGGAGTGCCCAACGAATTAAGGCATTACAGGCTTTCTGAATATTTTTATACGCATTATCAGCCTTTCGCAATAGTTGATAATTTATCTATCTGGAAACGTACAAATTTTCTGATCAAAAATGAGCAACGGCTGATGTATACTTTTACCGAGGAAGTATGGGACTCCATTAATATTAATTCCTCTTTGCAGGGAATTGCTAAAAACTTTCACAATAAAAATTATTTGTTTAAAATAAGTTCTGATAAATTAAAAAGTAAAGTAGCTCAACTGCCTTCAGTAAAGATTATCCAAGGGAATAAGATCCTGAATTTAAAACCAAATCTGGTGGATAATAATACCGGTTATTACATTTATAATACTTCCGAAGGTGGATTTTCATTTCAGATAAAAAATGAAGGAAGGACTATAAATGAAGTGAAATTTTATGAATGTGATTTCATTCCGGATTTTTCTTCAACAGTCGCAACCTCTTTTAATATGGGAACTTTACCTTATATATGGGGAACATTTGATAAGTTAGTACATCAGGATGGTGTTCTGGCAGAGCTGATTGTTAAACCTGTTGATTTGAAAAAAAATAACCCCCTTATATCAAACTTAAAAATGCCTCTCGATAAATCAAGCGGCAATACTGTTTTGATTTCTTTGGAATGTAACAATGATAATCCATTTGAAATAGAATTAGAATATGGCGATAGCAACCACAAAGAAGTAAAAGGAACATTTTTGTTTACTATTCCGGCAGGAAAAAGAGTTCGTGAATTTGCAATAAGAGTGAGCTCTCAATATAATTGGTACTCAATGATTGATTATATTGCTCTTAGTACGGAGAATGTCGAGGATATAACGATTAACAAGTTACAACTATTAAGAGGGGAATGACGATATGGATTGTTCAATTTGCGAGTCGAAAAATGTCGAAATAAAATTTAATATTACTTCGGATCGGCAGATTCTGTGCTGCTTAAGTTGTGGTGTTGAATTTCTTTTTCCTCAATTGAATGAGGAGGAACTGACAAAGCTATATTCCGAAAACTATTACCACGCTTGGGGTATCAAAGGTGAAGAGGAAAATGAAACTACAAAAAAAATGAAGATGGCGACCTTTCAGCTCCGATTGAATCTGATAAAACAATTTGTAAAGAAGGGCCGTGTTCTGGATGTAGGATGTGCTACCGGCTATTTTTTGGAAGCTGCTAAAGAAAATGGTTTTGAACCTTTTGGTGTAGAACTTTCCGAATATTCTTCAAACATCTCAAAGAAAAAATTTGGCGCAGAAACTATTTTTTGTGGAACTTTAGAACAGTGTAATTTTTCGGCTAAAAGTTTTGATGTAATTGCTATGTCAGATTTGATTGAGCATGTGCGCATCCCGTCACAAACGCTTTCAAAAGCAGCAAATTTGCTGAAAGAGGATGGAGTAATAATGATCATGACCCCCGACACAAAAACGCTATTCAATAACCTGATGGGTAAACGCTGGACGCATTATAAATTGGAACATTTTTTTTACTTTAGTTTTAGTTCAATGCATTACCTTGCAAAACAATGCGGGTTAAAAGTTGTTCATTATGAACGGTCAAAAAAAGCATTGACGATCAATTATTTACATACTCAGTTAAATACCTATAAACATTGGTTGTTTACACCATTGATAAATAGTTTGCATGCTATGTTACCAAAAAAATTTGTTGAGAGAATTTTTTATTTTTCAATTGGTGAAATGGTAGTTCTTCTAAAAGCTGATAAATGAAACTAAAGACTAAAATAACGATCGATCAATTCATTGGGCTGCCATTTGTATATGTACTCAATGCACTGGCGCGCACTTTAGGCTTTTTTCTAAACATCGATCACTCTTTGGATAAGCCTGTTAAAACAATGGCGGTATGTAAATTTGTTGGACTTGGCAGTATTATCCAAGTCACTCCCCTATTACAAACACTTCGCAAAAATTATCCGGATGCAAAAATTATTTTCGTTACAAATGAGTCGAATAAAGCATTGCTCGAACATATTAGGGAAGTAGATAACATAGCAGTTATTTCCGACAAAAGTTTGTCAGCATTGGTTACATCAACAATAATGCTGTTGCTAACACTTTGGAAAAATAAGCCGGATCTATATATCGACCTTGAAATATATTCGAACTACAGCAGTATTATCGCTACTATGAGTTTGTCAAAAAACAGGATGGGTTTTTTAAAAAATGATAGGACATATAGAAAAGGAATGTACACTCACATGATGTTCTTTAATTTAAAATCTCCTGTATCACAGACTTATCTTCAATTTGCAAGGCTCCTAGGTATTAAAAATTGTATCGCAGAATTAAAACTAACAAGCAATAATGAAAACGAAAAACGCGCAATTATTCAAAATATCAACAATAAATTAATTATTGAAAACCTCGGAAAGTATATTGTTATCAATCCTAATGCTTCTGACTTACGTTTGGAAAGAAGATGGGGCGCAGAAAATTTCATTTCTTTAATCAACAACATTTGCAACGGATTTCCTGAATTTAAAATAGTTTTGATCGGTAATAAAAATGAAACATCGTACATAAGTAAAATACATTCTTCATTAGATTCAAGAACGAATGTATTGGATTCTTCAGGCAAATTAACACTTGCGGAACTTATTGTACTTATTGATAATGCGGACTTAATGGTTACAAATGATACCGGACCAATGCATATTGCATTTGCTTTAAAAACAAAAACGGTTGCACTTTTTGGTCCATGTTCGCCACAGCAATATGGCGGGATTGAAAATACCATTACCATTTATAAAAATGTGTATTGCAGTCCTTGTGTGCATGAATTTATAATTCCGCCTTGCAAAGGAGATAATCAGTGTATGAAAAAAATTACTGTCGAAGAAGTAGTTGACCTGGTTACACAAGCGCTGAGCAAACCTACCGATACACTGTTCCTTAAACCTACTGAATCATCAATTGAATATACAGATCAGGACTCAAAACCTTTGGGAGTGGTAGTACGTTGAAAATGTAATTTTTATTTTTTTTAAAATTAATGTACTTTTGTATGGTATAAACCTAAAATCTAAGACCATGAAAAAAACTTACTTATTTATTTGTGCATCTGTTTTCTCATTGTTGGCATTAAACACGAATGCTGTCAATATTGCTGTAGCTATTTCCGATAATGCATTTACACCCTCCTCATTTAATGCTACAATTGGTGATGTAGTTACCTGGACGTGGGGTGGAACCGCAATGCATAATGTTACAGGTACAATTGGGGCTATGCCTGGAACAGCTGCTTCTATTAGTTCGGGTGATAAAACCGGAAGCGGGACTTATTCTTACACAATAGCTGTAAGTGGTACCTATCATTACGGTTGTAGCCATCATTTACCGGGCATGGTTGCTTCTTTTACTGTAAGTGCAGTAGGTATTTTAGAGCCTGCCACCGATTTGTTGACCAACTTTTATCCAAATCCATTCACTGATAAAATAACTGTAAAGTATAATAAAATTAAGTCAATTGATGTACTTAACGTGATTGGTGAAAAAGTAAAAAGCATTGAATTGACTGCAACAGAAGGCAAAATGGAAATTGATTTTGAAAATTTACCTGGAGGGGTTTATTTTTTCCTTACTTATGCTGAAGGTACTGTAGTTGAAACAAAGAAAATTGTTAAAGCAAAATAGGGTACGAAAAATATTAAAATTCCCCATTCTTCGGTTTAGAAGAATGGGGAATTTTTATTTGATCTCTTTTGCCTCATCCCCAACCCTTCTCTAAAGGAGAAGGGAGCTATGGCATTTAAGTCCTCTTCTTACGCTTGCGCTGAAGCTTCAGCGTAGGAGCATAGAGAGGATTTAGGTGAGGCCTTTTAAGCGAATTCCGAAGTAAAATTTAAAATTTTAAATTGATACCAATATTTGCAAGTGACAATCCATAACCTAATTCACCAAACACCCCAAAATTATCGGTAAATCTATATCTGCAACCAACAAAAGGTAAAAAAAGAAATCCACCACCTGATTGCTGGGTAGAAGTACTGTTGTAACCAGGAGCAGGATTGGTGGTTGTATAGGTTTCTTTTTCAATAACATCTCCCAAAGTCATGCCTGCGTATAGATCCACTTTTTCAGCCCGTATTAATTTGGCAAAGTGAAATGCACCTTTTGCACCAAAAATATAATAAGAGTAAACCCGTTTATCTTCATAATTTCCGTATTTATAGGACCATGTACTTCCTGTATAACCAATAAAGCCACCAACACTTATCATATCAGTAACACCAAATTCAAAAGTTCCACTTAAAGGTGGAGTTACAGTGTTTGAAGTTGTAGATCCACCAGCGGAAGTTGACGATGAGTTGGATGAAACATATGTATTTCCAATACCTACACCAATATTTATGTCTTTTTGTCCTTGATCAAATGATTGAGCATTTATTACCAATGAGCTGCCAATAAGGAATAATGAGGTGATCTTTAAAATTTTATTTTTCATTTTGTTTTTGATTTACTGTTAATACTTTGTTATTTAATTACGAAGATAATATTTTAAATGGAAATGAAAATAAGGTTTTAAAATTATGCACTCAGGAAAATATGTAACATCAATTATAAAGATTATATTTGAAGGGTAAATGATATAAACCTTCGGGTATATACAAGTGAGGGGTAATGTGAGCCGATTATTATAACGGAGATTATCGCATAAAGACAAGTATAATTTTTGTAAATTTGTGATGAATTTAACAAGACAAAAATGAAACAACGGTTTTACTTCGACACATCAGTTTTTGGAGGTATATATGACAAAGAATTTGAAGAAGAAACACTTCAACTTTTTGAACGAGTAAAACTTGGAAAAATAGTTTGTATGTACTCAGACTTGACAGAAACGGAACTTTTAAAAGCACCAGATAATGTAAGAGCATATTTCAAGAGCTTACCATCAGAAAACACTGAAAAGGTTATTGTTACAGAAGAAATAATTGAACTTGCGACAAAATACATAGAAGAAAAAGTTGTTGGAAAAACTAGTTTTGACGACTGTTTACATATTGCAACAGCGACATTGAGCAAAGCTGATATTTTAGTAAGTTGGAATTTTAAACACATTGTAAACGTTTATAGAATTAGAGGTTATAACTCAATAAATTTGAGAATGAATTACTTACCATTGGAAATTAGGTCACCAAAAGAAATTTTAGAATATGAAGACTAAAAATAAAAAAACAGAAAAAGGATTTGACTCAGTTAAAACTTTCAGAGAGATTAAAGAAAAAATTTCCAAAGACTTAGTCGAAAAATCGGCTGAACAAATAATGGAATATTTGAGAATAAATAGCTTGAAACTTCAGTCTGAAAAATAGCACTTACACAAACATCACTAAAGCACAATGCTGAGTTTTCGCATTTGCAAATGCTTTTAAATTGCGCTCCTCTCACCAAATATTTTCTATTTGCTCTTAAATTCAGTACATTTAATTCAGTTTATAAGTTGAGACAGTGAAGTGTAAGTAAACATGCGCTACTTATATTTGAAAATAAATGATATAAACCTTCGGGTATATACAAGTTAGCCACAATGCAAAAAAAAGACATTATCTTTTACCGACATGCATCTTGACAACATGAAAAAACTTTTACTCATATTGACAATTATTCTCGGTTCGACAGTTGTACACGGGCAGACAGCGATGTATCATACTTTCCCAGACAGCAATGTGGTTTGGAGATGGGGCTGTAGCGGTTTTGGTTTTAATTGTTGCTGTTCGTGCAGTGGCACTTGTCTAACCCAGACAGTTTATCAAGACTCCATTGCAAGTGACACTGTAATAGGCTCGTATACTTACAAAAAAATTTGGGAAGCAAAGCAGACAAAAGATTATTATGCTGGCCCGACTACTTGTGTCTTAGATTCACTCCCAGAAAATCAACAAGCATCTGGAGTGCAATAAATATTAAAAAAGTGGAAGAGCTTACTAAGCTTGGTCTTATGCAGCCAGAAGGGCTTGCAAGCTATAAGCTGAGAAAAGAACATCTCTCGAGAATATATTCGTATGAAAAAGAAGCACAAACATTTTCTCCTACTTTTGAAAAAAAATTTAAAGCAAATAAAAAAGCATGGAACTTTTTTATACTGCAAACTCCCTCCTACCAAAAGACTATTATTCATTGGGTAGTTACAGCTAAACAAGAAACAACACGGCTTTCACGACTTGCTAAATTGATGGAAGCAAGTGCACAACAAAAACGATTGATATAATAAACTCGTTCCTTGCAATGACGATTCAATAAAACTTTTAGAAATTCTTTTTACCGCGGATACTCCACTCGCAGGTGATAAATACTCATTAATTTTTTCTTGAATATTTTTTTCAAAATGTTCACATCCTTAAAAGTAATATCAGAATTGATATATTGATTTTGCTCAATTTGTTTGTCGATAATAAGTTCAACAAGATTATTAATACTTTCAGCATCATACTTTTTTAAACTTCGTGATGCCGCTTCTACCGAATCTGACATCATCAATACGGCAGTTTCTTTTGAGAAAGGAATTGGTCCTGGATAACGGAATTTTTCAACATTTACTTTTTCATCCGGGAAAGCATTTTGAAAGGAATGATAAAAATAAGCGGTAATAGTTGTACCGTGATGTGTTCGTATAAAGTCGATAATTTGCTCGGGGAGATTGCATTTTTTTGCAATTTCAATTCCTTTAATAACATGTCCGATAATAATAGCAGCACTTTCATCATAGTTCCAATCTTCATGCGGATTAATTCCATTCCCCTGATTTTCTATAAAATACATCGGCATTTCCATTTTTCCGATGTCATGATACAATGCTCCTGCACGCACCAGTAATGCGTTTCCACCAATTGAGTAGATAGCTTCTTCAGCAATATTTGCAACCTGAAGAGAATGTTGGAATGTACCCGGAGCACGTGTAGCAAGCTCTCTGAGCAGTTTTCCATTGGTATCGGATAATTCCAATAAAGAAACATCGGAAGTAAATCCAAATATTTTTTCAAAAACAAAGATCAATGGATAAGAAAATAAAGTAAGCATAGCACTTACACCGAACCATGCGAAATCATTCCAGGTAATCACATCCGTACCACCTTCCTGAATAATACTAATACCGGTATAAGCACCACTATAGGTCAAAAATATCAGTGCCGCTGAAATAAAAATTTGTGAACGGTTGTGCATATTCACAATGCTGAAAATAGCAACCATCCCTCCTAACAGTTGAATAAAGGCAAATTCAAACCGGTTGGGTGCCATAAATGAAATAATAAGAACAGTAACCAGATGCACAAACAAAGCGATACGTGTGTCATAAAATGCTCTGATGATAACCGGTAAAATACAAAATGGTAAAACGTAAATGCTGATAGACTGCGTATTTATTGCCAAACGGGTCATCAATACCTGGAGAATAATAAGAATAAGAATAAAAGATATTTTTGTATTATCTAAAAAAATATCTTTTCGGAAAGAGGCGAGAAACACTATCAACACAATTAAACATAAGGCAACGATCAATAATTGTCCGAAAAAAATAAAAAAATAATTACCCGAACCACCTGATTTTTCTTCATATTCCCATTTGAGAGATTGCAACAGCTGAAATTTAGCTGCATCAATAATTTCTCCTTTCGAAACAATACTTTGATCTTTTAAAATAATATCCCTTGACGGTGAAATATTATCAATAGCCTGTTTCAAGACTTTATCAGAAGTTGTTTTGTCATAGATCAATGAATGTGCAATGCAGTTTTCAAGCAAAGGCAAAAGAAATTTTACATCCGCTCCACTTTCATTACGTTTGAGCTGCTCTTGTATATATTGGTAAGCAGTAGTAATTGTATAAAAATCATTGAGGTCATGTTCCTCTGCAACATTATTATTTAATACATAAATAGAGTAATCAGAAGGTTTGTTTTCAATTATATCCGACTGCTCAATAATTCCTTTTGCATAGATCGAATCAATAATTTTTTTAGCAAGATAAAGTGTTCTTTCCTTAGTTTGTTTATTCTTTTTATCATTCCATTTATCTTTAAACTCTTTTATCAACTGAGTTTTTCTGGTATTTACAACAGTTGGATTATACTTGAAATAAGGTTTTGAATTTTTAAGGATTTCTCCTTTTTGAAATGTAAGCTCTTCCGATGATTTTTTAATTGCGAAATCAAAAGGAGCTGTCAAATCATCATGGTTCCAAGGTTTCCCTTTCAAATTTTGAAATTCGTATTTGAATTTTCCTTGTTTTGGAAATATATAAACGATCAAAGCAATACCCAAAATAAAAAGTATGACTTTATAAATTTCCGGATGACCGTGACGAATAAATGAAATAATTTTTTTCATTTGAATTATTTACTGACGTTACGAAATTAATAATTTATACATTTGAACTCGATTTTAAATTTTAAATTAACTAATACATCAAAACTTATGAAAGAAGTTTATATTATATCGGCTGTACGTACTCCTATTGGGAGCTTTGGAGGTTCTTTGGCAAATATACCGGCTACTCAACTTGGTGCAACAGCTATTAAAGGTGCTTTGACAAAGGCAGGTGTTGATGGAAAAGAAGTTCAAGAAGTATTGATGGGAAGTGTTATTCAGGCGAATCTTGGTCAGGCACCTGCCCGACAAGCTTCTAAATATGCTGGACTGCCGGATAGTGTTATATGTACCACTATCAATAAAGTATGTGCTTCAGGAATGAAATCAGTCATGTTAGGTGCACAAAGTATTATGTGTGGCGATGCAGATGTAGTAGTGGCAGGTGGTATGGAAAACATGAGCCAGGTTCCTTTTTATTCCGAGAATATGCGTTGGGGCAATAAATACGGTAATGTAATGATGATAGATGGATTGGCTAAAGATGGCTTGGTCGATTGTTATCACCACTATCCAATGGGTAATGCAGCCGACCTGTGTGCAAAAGAATTTAATATCACACGTGAACAACAGGATGCCTTCGCCATTCAATCGTATAAGCGTTCTCAGGCTGCCTGGGTTGCAGGTAAATTTAATGATGAAATTGTTCCTGTGGAGATTCCTCAACGCAAAGGAGATCCTTTACTTTTTAAAGAAGATGAAGAATATAAAAATGTGAAGTTTGATAAGATCCCTGAATTAAA
>JAHEYA010000009.1:0-6347 GCA_023251855.1 Bacteroidota bacterium | reverse complement strand
AGTGCCACAGCTGCCAACTCTTCAACAATGAATGATGGTGCAGCAGCACTTGTTTTGATGAGCAAAGAAAAAGCTGAAAAATTAGGATTAAAACCTGTTGCTATCATTCGAAGTTTTGCTGATGCAGAGCAAGCTCCGGAATGGTTTACTACTTCTACTTCATTGGCAGTTGAAAAAGCAGTTAAAAAATCCGGCTTAAAAATGGATGAAATTGACTATTTCGAATTCAATGAAGCTTTTGCTGTAGTTGGTTTAGTGAATATGCAAAAATTGAAATTAGATTCAGCCAAAGTAAATATACATGGTGGAGCTGTTTCTTTGGGTCATCCGCTAGGTACTTCCGGAGCCCGTATTTTAGTTACATTAATAAGTGTTTTAAAACAGAACAAAGCAAAATATGGCGCAGCAGGCATCTGTAATGGTGGTGGTGGTGCTTCGGCTATGGTTATTGAATTGGTTTAAAAAGTAAGAGGTATCAGGTATTAAGTATCAAGTAGCAGGTATTTAATACATATCGATCTTGATACCTGATACCTATTACCTGATACCTTTAAAAATGTTCGGAATTTGTAATTTAAGCGTAGTGCCTTGTAAAAAGGAACCTTCCGATAAAAGCGAAATGGTTACTCAGCTTTTGTTTGGCGACTATTTTCAAATTATTGAGGTACAGGATAACTGGTGCCTTATTAAAATCGCTTATGATGATTATATCTGCTGGATCGACAGGAAGCAGTTTTTACCGATAGAACAACATACGTTCGATATTCTTTCTTCCACCGAAAGTTATTGTAATAATGAATTGGTCCAGATAATAATGGACAATAGAACTTCTACGCTTTTTCCTATTGTTATTGCAAGTTCACTTCCAAATTTTGATAAAGCAGAATGTGCTATTGAAAATCAAAGTTATAGTTATGAAGGCTCCTACATCACCGGACATTTACCAAATTCAAAAATTGGAATTATTGAAACTGCAATGATGTATTTGAATACTCCTTATTTATGGGGCGGTAAAACTCCTTTCGGAATTGATTGTTCGGGTTTTACACAAATGGTATATAAGCTAAGTGGAATACAATTAAAACGAGATGCTTATCAACAGGCAGAACAAGGTGAAACGCTTAGTTTTGTCGAAGAAGCTGAGCCCGGTGATTTGGCTTTTTTTGATAATGAAGAAGGAAAAATTGTCCATGTTGGTATTGTTATGGATGATAATAAAATTATTCATGCATCCGGGAAAGTACGTATTGACAGCTTTGATCACCAGGGAATTTATAATAATGAGTTAAGAGATTATTCTCACCGTTTACGATTGTTGAAGAGAGTAGTGTAATTTTTTTAGAATTATGACGGTTCTAAAAATTCAAATCGAAATAAAACTTTCACCACTAAGACACATAGAACACTTAGAGACACTGAGAAATTCTTGGTGAGACTTAGTGAACTTAGTGCCTTAGTGGTTATTTTTTTTAGAACTTCCCTTATTTCAATTCCACACTGAAATCCGGTTCAGCATATTTTTCAAGCTCCTTCAACTGCTTTGCTATCCTATTGTTCCAGTCCAGTTGCTTTTCTTTATTAATGGAATGATTGGTTTCTTTATCATACAGATCCTGAAATTTATCAAGCTCGTTTTTATATTTACTGGCAATTTCAGCCATTTTTTTATTTAATATTTTCTCCTTTAATTTTTCCTCCATTATATTTTTATGAAGTTTTCGACTGTAAATTTCAGATATATCAAAATGCCCTTGTTCATGTTTTAGAATTTCATCTGATTTTTTTTCAGGATTAACGGATGATCTGTTTTTTAAAAAATAAGTATGAGAAGTTATTTTTAAGAGCTGATTTTCGCCTTCATAAGAGAACTGAAGATCCATACCGGAATCTGTAAAAGCAGCACGCTGACCACCTTTTATAGGTTTTCCCTTAAAATCATCCCAGGTGAGTTGCCTGTCTTTGCTCCAAATAATTTTTGCTTCATTGTTTTGAAATAGTTTAGTAAAAGAAAAACTAAGTATACAAATAAAGAGAAGTAAAATGTAATTCTTTGTTTTCATTGTTAATTCGTTTTTGACCTCATCCCCAACCCTTCTCCAAAGGAGAAGGGAGCTATGGGCATTTAAGTCCTCTCCTTTGGAGAGGATTTAGGTGAGGTCTTTTAATTGTATCTATTTCATAAACAGGTCGATCAGCACAAATAGCGCAAAAACAACACTTGCAATTCCATTGGTAGTAAAAAAAGCAAGGTTTACTTTACTCAGATCATTCGGTTTAACCAGCCGATGTTGAAAGAGAAGCAACCCAATAAAAATAGCTACTCCCAACCAATAAAATGTTTTGAAATTTCCAACAAATCCGGCATAAATAATAAATAATGCACTGAAACAATGAAACACATTGGATACCATCAAAGCACCTGATTTCCCCAGTCGTGCCGGTATTGATTTTAAATTTTTTGACTTGTCAAACTCTTCATCCTGCAACGCATAAATGATATCGAAACCACTTACCCAAAACAATACAGAAAAGGAAAATAGTAAGGGCAACCAGTCGAATTTGCCTGTTACTGCTAGGTAAGCACCAATAGGTGCTAATGATAAACCAATTCCCAGAATCACATGACAAAGTGCCGTAAATCGTTTGGTAAGGCTATAACCCAATACCACTAGTAATGCTACAGGTGACAAATAAAAGCACAATGAATTTATAAAGTAGGTGGTACTGATAAATAACAAACAATTTATCACCACAAATATCAATGCCGACTGTGGTTTTACAGTACCAACAGGAATTTCACGAATAGCAGTACGTACATTTTGTTGGTCAATTTTCCGATCGATATATCGGTTAAACGCCATGGCAGCACTACGCGCAAATACCATGCAAAAAATTACCAATGCAAATAATTTAATATCGAATGTTGCCGTTGTAAAATGAATCGCCAGAGCATAGCCAATAACAGCAAATGGCAATGCAAATACAGTATGACTGAATTTTATTAAAGACAAATAATTACTAATTGTTTTACCTGATACGGCTACCATACTTGTTTATTAGCTTTTAAAATAATGAATAATGGTGAACACTAGAATAATTAATACTGGCACTGAACTCAATATCACTCCAATAATTCCAGGTGTGATTTTTTTTGTGTTAATTTGATCACGTGTATCAATAAATACATAGATACAGGAACATACCATGCCTATAAAACCTGTTGGAAATGCTATTATTAATGTTTTCGGACTTAGGCAACATAATGCCGCCACTCCTCCTATTATCATAGAAACAATACCTAATATTTTAAGTTTTTTCTCCATTATTTTTTTTCGAACACAAAGCTATAAATTTCTGTGGATAAAGAATCATCCAATCTATTCCCCCAACTATGTGGCTTAACGATTATCGTACCTTGTTTTCTACAAAAATATAACTCCTATGGAGCAATATAAAGTCCCAGCGGGACGACATCTTGGTAAACAATATACAACACCCAGATAACAAAGCTCCGTAGGAGCGAAATATTAATTGCAATTTGTCATACACCATAAAAATCGTTCAAATTATTCATAAATTTACACTAGAAAAATAGTTGTCAAATTACAGCAATGAAAAACATTTTCACCATTTTTTTTTTATTTCTCTCTTGTATTTCTTTCTCACAAACCAATACTGTTGCCTATACTAGAGATTACGAATTTACTGAAGGAATTTTTTTAAATGTGAATAACTTCAAGCAAAATTCCCCGATACCTAAATCTGCTATTGTTTCCGGTATTCCTAAAACGGATATCGATTTTTTAAAACAAGTAGTAGAGCAAAAAATTATAGTTTATAAAGACACTTCCGGTAAAGAGCAGAAGCTTGAAACTGCAAACCTGTGGGGGTTTTGCCAAAACCGTGCTCTATCTATTAATTTTAATAAGGAATTTTATCGGTTTAATGTAATAGGTACTTTGTGCCATTTTACTGCTAAAGTTACCACAGTTGTTAGCTATCGCGATCCAATGACCTTTAATAATGGAATGGGTATGGACAGAACCGTTGAAGAGCTTCGACAGTTTGTTTTTGATACTCAAACCAACAAGATCTATGATTTCGATGAAAAAATTATGGAGTTGCTTCTAAAAAATGATGATCTGCTTTATGGTCAGTTTACTGCTTTGAAAAAACGGCAAAAACCAGATGCTATATTTGTTTATCTTCGGAAATACAATGAAAGACATCCTTTGTATTTACCCGGAAATTAATTTTAATTTATTCCTGCAAAATGTACATACCTCCTTATTACAAAGAAACTGATGAGCCTAAATTAGTTGAATTTATGAATGCCAACAGCTTTGCTGTATTGATTAATTCACAAAATAATAATTTACGTGCAACACATTTACCTTTTATTATTGAAAAGCGAAACGATAAAATCCATTTGATCTCTCATATGGCGAAAGCTAATCCGCAATGGAAGGAGTTTACAGAAAATGAATTACTTATTATTTTTCAGGGGCCACACGCTTATATTTCTCCTACACATTATGAGAAAAAACAAAATGTGCCAACCTGGAACTATATTGCTGTTCATGCTTTTGGAAAAGCAACTATTATTGAAAACCCTCAATCGATTATTGCTGTCTTAGAAAAAACGATACATACCTATGAAACTTCTTATATCGAACAATGGAAAGGTCTTTCAGATGAATATAAAAATGGGATGATAAAAGGAATTGTAGCTTTCGAAATTGAAGTTTCAAGATTAGAAGGTAAATTTAAACTTAGCCAAAATAAAACAAAAATTGAACAACAAAATATTGTTACCGCTTTTGAAAAGAGCGATGATTCTTTGCTGGTTGGTATTGCTAAGGAAATGAAACGGATTTGTAGTGATTACCTCGCAATAACCCTCTAAATATAGGTTTTTAAGAACCATGAAAAAAAACGGTCTATTCCCTATTCTCTTTTTGTTTTACACAACACTATTCGCTCAGCTACCCAACACCGATATTTGGTTACTTGATATTAAAACAGTAAAGGGAAGTATCAACCTTACAAACCCTATAAACATTACCAATCGCGTTGGGTACGACAATCAACCAACCTTCTCGCAAGATGGAAAATTTATTTTATATACCTCAGTTCGTGATGAAAAACAATCTGATATTTATAAATATGATCTAATCACAAAAATCAGTTCTCAATTCACAAAAACTGCTACAAGTGAGTATTCACCAACCTTCATGCCTGACAAAAAAAATATTTCAGTGGTTTTGGTTGAACCGGATAGTGCTCAACGACTTTGGAAACTCCCTGTTAATGGAGGTAAGCCGAGTTTAATCTTAAAAAATATAGATTCTATAGGTTACCATTGTTGGCTGGATGAAAAGCATGTTGCACTATTCCTCATTACTAACCCAATGAAATTAATCTTTACTGACATCACCACTCAAAAATCAATTGTTATAAAAGATACCATTGGTCGTTCAATGCACTGTATTACTGATAAAACAGGACTACACTTTTTTTATTTATATAAAAAAGGAATTTATTTTACTGATTTGAAAAATCAAAAAACAACATTTCAAACCTCCTGGAAATTTAATGGAGAAGATTTTTGTTTTTACAAGGACTATACTATTATTGCAGGAAATGAATCTAAATTATTTGTGAACTACTCCTCTTATTTAGGCTGCAAAGATGCAAAAAATGAATGGACCGAAATAACAGATCTTTCAACCTATGGCATCACAAACATCAGTCGTATTGCGGTTAGCCCGGATGGAAAAAAATTGGCAATTGTCGCCACACCAAAATAAAATCGGGCAAACTTAATAAGTCAGCTGACTAACCACCTTTTGCAGGATTTCAAAAGTATTTTCCGCCATCAGATTTTCTTTATCAAGTGTTGGATTTACTTCTGCAATTTCAAAACAACATACCTTTTCATTTTGTATCAACCGAACACATAAACTTCCTGCTTCCTTTTCTGTAATACCATTACGCACAGGTGTTCCCGTACCTTTTGAAATGGAAGAATCCATACTATCTACATCAAAAGAAACATAGATCAGGTTACAATGTGATAAATGAGCCAGCGCATCTCTTGCAATTTTTTCAACACCATTACGCTTCACCTCATTGGTTGTAAATGTTTTCACTTTATGCTTTTTCAGCAAATAGGTTTCTTCCGGTTCAACATCCCTAACGCCAATATAAACAAGGTCGTTGTAAGTAATTTTAGGGCTGATACCACCAATCTTTTTTAATCTGTTCAAAAGCTCAATAGTATCTTTATCAGGTTTATTCATTTTGCTGGCAATATTGTCCTCGCCCAAAACAGCAGCTATTGGCAT
>JAHEYA010000162.1:4232-6060 GCA_023251855.1 Bacteroidota bacterium | reverse complement strand
CCATTAACTTTAAATCCTGTTTGTTTATTATTTGAATCCACTATGGTTCCGGTTAAAAAGCCATTTTCATCACTGAAGGTTTCACCGCGTGCATAAATTGCAAATTTTGGTTTTAACTGATACTTTAAAGTTATTATTCCGCTATAAATCATTGCTGTTTTGGTAGTATCAGCAATGGAAGAGTGTTGCTGGGTGATATAATCTACTCCAATAATTGTTTTTAGTTTTTCAGTGATCTGATAAATAAAAACAAGATTATTTAAGAATCGTAAATGGCTTATTTTAATATTTTCGGGCATTTCTTCGCCCACAAGATTGTAATATCCAATACTTGCTTTTTCGTTAAATGTATAATTGAAAGTGATTCCGTAAGATTTTTTTTTGTTGTTATCCACATAAGTGTTATATCCATTCAAAACATGGAAACAAATGAATGCCTTGTCATTTGGAGCGTAGGACAGCTTTATTCCGGCCTGCCACCAAGGTTCATAAAAAGTAATTATTGAAAGCGAACTGGCAATATTATCTTTGGGTAAAAATGCTTCAGTACCAATATGTGTTTTGAAAAAGCCAGCGTCTAACCAAATCTTTTTTGTAATCCGCAATCCGGCATTTGCTTCCTGAAGCACGTTAAACACAGGTGACCATGCGCTTACAGGCATATCTCCAAAATGAAATGTTGCAAGAGCTCTTGCTTTTTGAGATGTATATTGACCGGTGAGTTGGGCAATATTTAATCCAAATATGTTGCTTTTGGGGGAGATGACCGGAAATTTTTGATAATTATTTGTTCCAACGGAGTCGCTAAAATTAGCATAATAAACATCAACATACCCGCTAATTTTAAATGAAGCAGTTGAGTCTTTGGTTTGAGAAAAACTATTTCCCGAAATCAAAATAATAATTGTTAGTAACAGAAAATAATTTCGTTTCATCTGAAGAGATTTTTAAATTTAATATTTCAAAGCAAAAAACCCTGACAGGGTTTCAAACCCTGTCAGGGTTGACATTACATCCATCCTTTCTTAAAAATATCTTTTGTATGATAAGTGATAATGATGTTTGCACCTGCTCTGGCAAAAGCATACATATTTTCCATCACAATCTTTTGTTCATCTATCCAACCCTTAGCAGCAGCAGCTTTTACCATAGAATATTCTCCCGAAACATTATAACACGCAATCGGCAATAAAGTATTTTTACGCAAATTGAAGATCACATCGGTATAAGCCAAAGCAGGTTTTACCATTAAAACATCTGCTCCTTCGGCTTCATCCAGCAATCCTTCCATAAGTGATTCATTGCCGTTCCTGAAATCCATCTGATAAGATTTACGATCACCTTTTTGGGGAGCTGAATCAGCAGCTTCGCGGAAAGGACCGTAATAAGCAGAAGCGTATTTTATGGAGTAAGACATAATTGCTGTATTTTCAAAACCATTTTTATCCAATAATTTTCGCATAGCATTGATCCGCCCATCCATCATATCGCTTGGTGCAACCATATCAGCACCGGCTTGTGCGTGAGCAAGAGCCATCTTAGCCAACACTTCAACCGATGAATCATTATGTACATAATCAGCATGCAGTATTCCACAATGACCATGCGTTGTATAGGCACATACACAAACATCCGTGATGACATAAAGATTTTCGCCAAATTTCTTTTTCAATTCTTTCACAGCCTTTACAATAATGGAATTGTTACTGAATGATGAACTTGCATCTTCTGTTTTTTTATCTCCAACACCAAACAGAATAATTTTATTGATACCAATTTTTAATCCTTTCTCCACATCTTTTACTAATTCATCAATTGAATAATGATT
>JAHEYA010000162.1:0-4222 GCA_023251855.1 Bacteroidota bacterium | reverse complement strand
AAGCCTAGTTTCTGCGACCATTTCCCGGACGATAGCATTTTTTCTTATTCTTCTTGGGCGTTGTATCATTTGAAATTTGTTGATTTGTTGAATTGGAGATTTGTTGAGTTTTGAATTTTGCAATGTTACTAAAATATAGAATTTTTTTTAATTTTCTCCTTCTTTGTTCGCCATCTCTCCAATTGTTTGTGTAAAACTAAAAAATACTTTGAAAAGGTACACAAAAAACTATTATTAACTTTGACCTGCTAAAAACGATTATCCTATTTTATGAAAAATAATTCCAATAAATTAATACTCGTCTGGTTGTTTGCAGGATGTTTTTTGATCTATGCAATGGTAGTGATAGGTGGTATCACACGGCTTACACACTCCGGTTTATCGATGGTTGAATGGAACATGATTATTGGTTCAATGCCTCCGACATCAGATGCAGACTGGCAAATCCCGTTTGAAAAATATAAACAATCTCCCGAATACCAGATTATCAATAATCAATTTTCATTGGAAGAATTTAAATCCATTTATTGGTGGGAATTTATTCATCGTATGTTAGGCCGAATCATTGGGGTTGTATTCCTGATTCCATTTTTTTATTTTCTAATTAAGAAAAAATTCGAAAGAGCATTTCTAAAAAAAATGTTGGTACTGCTTGTTCTAGGTGCATTACAAGGTGTATTGGGTTGGTATATGGTAAAAAGTGGTTTGCAAAAAGATCCTCATGTAAGTCATTACCGGCTTGCAGCCCACTTGATAAGTGCATTTACAGTTTTTGGTTTTACATTCTGGTATGCTTTGGATCTATTGTATCCTCAGGTGATAGAAGAAAATGAATTGAATAGAAAAGTAAATAGATTGACTAAAATAGCTTTTGTGATGCTTGTTTTGCAGATTATCTATGGGGCATTTGTAGCTGGTTTGAAAGCCGGTTTGTTTTATAATACATTTCCAAAAATGGGAACCTCATTTTTACCTGAAACTATTTTGTCGAATGATGAATTTTTAAAAAACTTTGTTGAAAACCCTGCTGGAGTGCAGTTTGTACATCGTTACCTTGCTTATTTTGTGGTAATTATAATTGTTTTTCTTTGGGAAGCCACTCGAAAAATTGAACTTACCCAGTTGCAAAGAAGAGCATCTAACTTTATGGCCGGAGTAGTGTGTACACAATTTTTACTTGGTATTATTACCCTGTTATACGCAGTACCGGTAACGATGGGGGGTTTACATCAAACAGGAGCATTTGTTTTATTTGCTTCCATTTTATTTTTTATGCACAGCCTTAGGAAATGTTGAATGCTAAATGAGAAATGTTAAATGTTGAATTGTAAAAATTATTTTAGACTTTTTTCCATCTAAAAGTGGAGATCATACGATAAATATCTTTTTTTAAAAATTCCAATACAGGCGCTATAGAATCAGTATTTGGTACTGCATTAAAGTATAATGCTCCCCGAATAAAATGATGAGTACTATCGGTAAGGAAAAATTGAAAAGAGGATGCTGCATTGCCTTTGATCTCATAGATCAACCCATATACTTTGTTGGAATCTCGTGAAATTAAATGTTCTTCAATTCCTGAAGCTTTGATTTGGTGCTTTGATGCAAGGGTATAGGTATCATCCAGATAACTCTGAATATTATTGTTTACCGCTTTATAGCTTAAATGCAGTGTTCCATGGAACGAGGGGAAATTTAAATTCAACCAACATGGCTCAGCACCATAATTTTTATCATTGTTAATTCGTGAATACACCGGTATATCAAAAGTAAATGGACAAACAGAATCATATTTTACATAATTTTTTTCAGGAAATGAAAGTCTGTAATAAGCTCTAGGCTTCGGTGCGATGGTATCCTTGTCATCGCTGCTACACGAAATTAAAAAGATGAAAGATACAAGAATCAATAACCAAGATTGTTTCGGTATAAAAGAAAAAATCAATTCTCTGTTTCGCTTTCCGGTTCTTGAATCCGCGGTCTCAATTTTCATTTTTCAGTACAGTAATTTTTACTCTTTTAATTCTACGATTATCTGCGGATTCTATGGTAAAAAGCAGATTTTTAAATTTTATTTTTTCATTTTTTGAAGGAATCCTGCCTTCAATTTCTATCAATAAACCGGCCAATGTATCAGCTTCGCCCTTTGCATCTTCATAGTCTTCACCATTAATCTCGGTTACCCGATAAACATCATTCAAATGTGCTTTGCCTTCAAACACGTAGTTATTCTCATCTAATTTAGAGTAGGTCAATTCGTCATCATCAAATTCATCATTTATTTCTCCTACAATTTCTTCAATCACATCTTCAAAAGTTACAATTCCTGATGTGCCTCCATATTCATCAACAACAACAGCAAGGTGAATTTTTTTATGTTGAAATTCTCGTAACAGATCATCAATTTTTTTATTTTCAGGAACATAGAATGGTGGGCGGATCATTGTTTGCCATTTAAAGTCATCTGCATTATTCAGATTTTGCAAAAGATCTTTGGTATAAAGCACTCCAACAATATTATCTAATGTTCCTTTGTAGATCGGAAGTCGCGAAAAACCGCAATTAGTAATATTGGTGAGCAATTGTTTAAAACCGATTCCATATTCAAAGGCGCTTACATCAATTCGTGGTTTCATTATCTGTTTCACATCAGTATTGCCAAATTTCACGATGCCTTGCAGTATTTTGTGGTCTTCGTCAGGCAAATGTTCATCACTGGTAAGATCTAAAGCCTGAGAAAGCTCATCAACAGAGATTTGGCGAGATTTAGGTTTTATTAATCGATCAAGAATTGAAGTAGAAAAAATCAAAAATGAACTTATCGGATAAAAAATTCCCTGTAAAAATTTCACAAAATAAACGAGTAAACGTGTTACGCTTAGTGCATTTTGGGTAGCATAAATTTTAGGAGTTACTTCCCCAACCAACAAAATTAAAAAGGTAATTAATACCACCTGAACTACAAAACCAAGCAATGGATTTTGAGAAAAATCAAAGAGCCCGTCATTCCCAAAAATAAAAGTTGAATTGAGTATTACTATACCAATACTAAGAAAATTCACACTTATCAAAAGTGTTGCCAGCAGACGTTTTGGAGCATCAATAAAAGATAATATTTTTTCGTCTGTTTTTGAATCGGAAATTTTCAACTCTTCCATTTCAGTTGGTGTGAGTGAAAAAAAAGCGGATTCAGCTGCTGAAACCAAAGAAACTAAAACCAGTAAAATGACTATAGAGACCATTGCCAATATAATACTTACAGAAAATGATTTTATTACAATGCTGATGAGCGGAGCCGTGCAAACAAGAAGACTACTAATAGAGACGTCCAAGGTTAAAGCGGGTTAATTAAAAAGTGTTTAAAGTAAAGGTAATATATTATAATAACATAAATCCAAATCAGATGTCAGCAGTTGGGGCTTCTTAAAAAGGTAAATCATCGCCTGTTTTGGCTTCTGTATTCGTGTTTTCAATATGTCCATGTCCGGAAGGTACATGGGTTTCTTTTTTACTTAAAATAGTAAACGTATCACCAACTACCTCTGTAATATACCGTTTATGTCCATCTTTGTCGTCCCAGGAGCGGGTACGCAGCTTACCTTCTAAATAGATGGTCATTCCTTTTTTTAAATATTTTTCAGCAACATCAGCCATTCCGCGCCACACAACAATATTGTGCCATTCTGTTTGTTCAATACGTTGCCCGGCTTTGTCTTTATATGTTTCAGTAGTTGCCAATGAAAAACTTGCAACTGCTGTCCCACCTTCCAGATGGCGCACTTCAGGGTCTTTGCCTAAATTCCCGACTAAAATTACTTTGTTTAAACCGATCATGAAAAATGTGTGTTAGTGCATTATGGTTAGCAAATATAAAGAAGCAAAGGCTTTAAAAGCAATTATTTTTGATAAAAATATGCTAATATTGTTTTGTTAAATATCTATTTCTATTAATGTCCAATCAAAGTATATAAAAATGAATTTCAAATTTTTTTCGGTACTACTTGTTATTGTGGCTGTTTCAGCATTTAATCCGGATAAATCAGCCTATCAAATTTATGATTCAACAGGTAAAGAAAGTAGTTATGATAAACTTTTAAAAGATGCGAAAGAAGCTGATATCATCTTGTTTGGAGAGTTGCATGATAATCCTATTAGTCATTGGTTGCAGTTGGAGTTAACAAAAGATATGTATGATATTAAAAAGAATAATTTAATACTTGGC
>JAHEYA010000161.1 GCA_023251855.1 Bacteroidota bacterium | reverse complement strand
ACAACCACGTTAATTGCAGTTGTTGTACATTTTATCGTTTTTCATTATTACGGATGGGATATTGCTCCCAATGTGATTGCAATCATTACCATTATCTTATTACTTTTCCCCATTGTTTTCAGGAACTCAAGAGCTATTTGGATAAATATTTTTGTAAAATACAATTCAATGTTGGAGAAAAAAAATAATTTCAAAAATTAAAACTTATGGATAGAACTTTAAATATTAAGCAAAAAATAAATCGAATTGCGTATCAAATTTATGAGAACAATTATGATGAAAAAAGGGAAGAGGCTGTTTATTTGAGTTAATGGGGCTATAGGGGAGGGGTGTAAATTAGCCGGATCAATTCATATTAATATCAAAAATTAATTCAATCGCTGAGGAACAATCAATTCAAATTCAGGTATTGTAACTTTAAAATGTGCTTTATCAAATTTACGTTCCATTAAATAGGTACCACTCATCTTACCAATATCAGTAGTAAGGCTGCAAGCGGACTCATATTCAAAACTTTCTCCGGGTTCAAGAACCGGTTGTTCACCAACAACACCGTCACCATCCACCTCACTGTGAACACTGTTGGAATCAAAGATATTCCAGTGACGTGAGAGCAATTGAACAGTATCTTCACTTTTGTTTTCTATCACAATAGCGTATAGAAAAAGGAAGTGGCGATTTTCTGAATCGGAATGTTCGGTGTGAAACTTAGTTTCCACGCTTATTTTTATTCCGTGTGTTACTTGTGTGGCTTGAGTTCCCATAACATTTTATTTTAACAGGTGACGTTATAAGCAGTGCAATAATAATCAATCGTTTTTTTTAGATAACAAGTATTGCGCCAAAATTATCAACAGTAGATTGTGACAAACTTTTAATATTTAACAATAAAAAGAACGTGTGTTTCTCTCAAACTCTAACCTATTCCCAAGATGTAGCGTGCTAAAAAAAGGTTGCATATTTTAAATACTCTTGGTTTTCATTCTTTGTAATGTTGTACGGATAAGAAAGAAGAATTTTCTTTTTTTTCGTTACAATTAAATTAGCTGTCGATGGATGGTAGAAAAGGTTCTGCCGATTGTAATTGAAAAAGGAATTATTTCATTGAATTCAATTGTTTAATTCCGATGAGTTGGTCGTAGAAGATGCCTTGTGGTTGATGATAAACGTATATGGTATACTCGTTTTCGGTTTCGTAATGCATCCCTTCAATCAAGGTTTCATCACAAGCAGTTGTTTTGTCTTTTAAAAAGACATATTCATAATTATAATATCCTTGTTTTAAATACAAGGTACATTCATATCCTTGTCGTTTTATATTGTAATGCATCAAATTTTCGGTTGTGCAAGCCCAATTATTAAAGGCACCAAATACGTATAGATTTCCATCTGTTATAGAAGCATCGTAAGGGAGAAAAAATTTTACATAACAGTATTCAGCGCATAGCTCACTGTTACCGCTTTCCTGAACCTTCACCAAATAATTTCCATTTATATCTGCATAAGTTGAATAACGTTTAAAGGAGCGTTTTTCATCTTGCAATAATTCTACATGCACACCTGCTGCATCAGTTGTTATATCAGTAACTCGTTCAGAATGGTATCGGATGCTTTTAAGATCAAAGTACCTGAATTCATTACCACCAGTGAATACATTGACATCATCATAATCATAAACAAGTTCAATATCTTTAACAAACAAAGGTTTTAGATTGGTTTTAGCATTATCCCAATGGTTATTTTGGATGATAACTATTTTGAGGTCATCGTAAGGATTTGCAATTGCATAACCTGCGTGGCTGATGGTAAAATCTAATTCCTGTTTAAAATTACGATCTTCGATGATACTTGCAGGTTTAACTTTTGAGTCGATACTGACCTTACTTTCGTAGATCATAAACCGTTTGGTAAGTACCAGATTATTTGCATTACCATCCTGAATTAATTTTAAAATATAATTTCCACTTTTAGTAAAGTGAAAATTACTGTTTGGAAACACCAGATTATAATGTGTATAATGTTGTAAGGTGTTTAATGAATGCTGATATTCAGTAATCGGATTTTCGGGAAAACCATCCATAAACTCAGCAGGAACAAGGTCATCGGGCTCCCAGTTGGCATTACAATGAATAAATGTAAAGGTGAAATTTTTTAGGTCGGCATCAAGGTCATCAAAACTCAATTTTAAGGTTTGTTCTGAACCAAGCGCAAGAAGCGGTTGTGAAAATTCAAAATTTGCATCATGCAGTTGAACTGTTTTAATGTTTGATTTGTAAATATAATCTTGATAACGCAAAGGATCTTTGCCATAATCATCATCATCTATAGAATCTTTATTAGAAGGTGTGTTGAGCGCTTTCCATAAACCTGTTTTTTTTTATCTTGCGAAAAACAAACTGTAGTAAACAATAAAATAATGAACGGAAGTATTAAGTTGTTCGTTTTATTTTTGTTAAGCATTTTAATAATTTAAGTATTGTTGGTATAAAGTCTGCAAATAGGCTTTAGCCTGAGTAAAAACGGTATCATTCAATATTGTTTGTGTTTTGGGTTGAATGACTTCTATTTTTTTTGAGTTAAAAGAATAAATAATATTTTGTTGAGGTGTAACCCATCCAAAAGCATCTTCATTTGAATAATATGCAAATTCTTTTGCGTTTTGGTTGAATATATTTTTGCTCCATTCAAAATTAGCATGAGGTAATTTCAAAGCACTTAAAATAGTTGCAGGCAAATCATTTTGATTGGAGATTTTATCAAACGTTTTCCCTTTTAGATTATCAGCAAGTGCACCGCCGGTAATCATTGCAGTAATCCTTCTACCTTCAGGGTAAGTCATGTTTCTATTTTTCGGGAGCGGATGACCATGATCAGCAACTAAAATAAACAATGTATTATTGTACCAAGGTTGTTTTTTTGCTTCAAGAAAATAATTGTACAAACAATAATCGGTGTAGTATGCAGACTTTTTAAAACGCTCTTGCTCTTCACCACCTGTAAAGGGCGTTTGCATGGTTACATCATAGGGTTCATGTGTACTGAGGGTCAGAACAACTGAAATAAAGGGAAGTTTTTCATTTTTTAATCCTTCCAGTTGTTTCTTAAAAACATATTCATCGTGGGCGCCCCACTTGCTGTTCATTTGATTTTTATCAAAATTATTTTTATCAATTATTTTTTCGAAACGAGTATTTAAAAGATACGATTTCATGTTGGCGAATTCAATATCTCCACCATAGTAAAAAGACGATTGGTAGCCTTGTTTGCCAAGTTCAATATTCAGGGAGGGCAAATGTTCAGCTTTGTCGGGAGTAGCAATAATAGTATTATTTGGTTGAGCCGGAAACCCGCTAAGTATTGACACTAAGCCTTGTTCGGTACGAAATCCACTGCCATACATTTGAGTAAAAAGCAAACCTTCTTTTGTTAATTCACCAAAATGTGGAGTTACATTATTTTCTCCACCAAGAGTTTTAATAATATCAGCAGTCCAACTTTCAAGAATAATTATTACAATATTGGGTTTTGTAGTTTTTAAAATAATTTGTGTTTTATCAGGTGGGTCAACAAAAAGATCGGCAGTATTTTTTTTAGCTTTTTCAAAATCCATAAATACATACGGATTTTGTTTTTTGTTTGCTTCAACAAAACTGTGAACCAGATACCAAATATTATTGATTGCAATATGATTATTTATCTGGAGTGTGGAATAATATGCACTGCTTTCATTCACGGGAGATAGCTGTAGTCCGCCACGATAGCCGATTACTAATAAAAATGGTATGATAATAAGTTGAGCAATTTTCACTTTTTTATTTTCAATAGGGTGTGAAAAATTGGTGATGAATTTTCGATATGCTTTTATTTCTATGTAAATAAAAACGAAGCAGACACCTAATAAAAGTAAGATGGACCATAAGGAAATAAATGACAGCACTTCTTTCGGGTATAACAAATAATTAAAAGCACGAGCACTAATGAGGGTTCCCCATTCGCCATAAATTTTCAAATTAACAATACTTAATATTGTTATAATTGTAATACAACCGATATTAAAAAAAAGGTTGATAAGGTGAATAAATCTTCGTTTAAAAAATTGTTGGAGCGCCCATAATAAAAAGGGGATTGTAATGGCAGAGCATGCAGTTGAAATATCGAGGCGAAGTGCATAAAAAAAGCTCAGACCTGTTTCAGAATGTTGACCATCGGGAATTTTGGTATGATGATAAATAATAAATACTACTCTAAAAAGAGCAAACAGCAACAGCCAAAAAATGGACAATCGTACTAAAAAATGTATTTTGATGGAATTGAATTTCATTTTTATCTTAAATAAAGTTGTCCGGTACTAGTTAGCGTTTTTGAAGTTATAACAGGGTGTCCGTAACAATAAACATCACCAATATAATCAATTTTGCATTCTAAATTAGCAGTTGTGATATAACATAAACCTGTGGTGAAGGTATGAATCCATGTGTAATTAGTTTGCAGATCTTTACAATATAAAAAAGCGGTACCACCAATATCGCAGTAATGATTAATTGTAGTTCCATGCAATGTGACATCACCTGCGCCATGCATTGGATTAAATACTTCTGTATTGTTTACAGTTAGTTCAATGTTGCCAGAATTTTTTGTTCGAACAGTAATTGAACTGGTAGTTATTGTATTCAATCCTTTTATATCGCCTGTTCCGTCTGAAAGTATAAAATATATTTTTGGCATTTTGAGATATACATTTAAAGGCTTATCATAACTGCGTGACCACTTACAGCGATTGTTATTTTTTATGATGAGTGTTTTATTTATTACTTCAGTGGTGATAAGAGGAACAATGTTTTTACCGGCTTCAACTTTCACTTCAAAATTAGGAGCTTCAGTAATAAAAACATTTAAATCATCTTCAACCAATATACTGTCGAATCAATTTATTACACGTGTTTCAGTTATTATTTTTCCGGTTCCTTTTATGCAATCGCATATATTTTCTTTTTTGCAAGATGAAAAAATTGCAAAAAATAAAATTGCAATAAAAATTTTGGTACAATAAAAGTTTTTCATTCCATAGAGTTTTATTTTATTCAATAAATGCATCTAAAATTGGTAACCAATACCCCATTCAAAATAGTCGGCTTTGGCCCAATGTGTAAGTAGCGTAACATTTGTAATAATATGTTTTGTAACCAAGTATCTGAATCCGATACGATGAAAAAAAGGACCATTAAATTCTTGTTTTTTAAAAAAATACATGCCAAAATCAACAGGTACAGAAAGCTTATTTATATTAAATGCGTAACTAATTTTGACACCAGCCTGAAGAATATCAGTTGCAGAAGGATTGAAAACAGAGTCGTTTGCCCAAACTTGTTTAGTAGCATTATTGTAAGATATTTCAATTCCACCACCTAAACTATTTTTATAATTCAATATACGAAACAGATTCGCCTGAATTCCATACACCAAATATTCCGGACCACCTGGGTTTTCCAATTCTTTCATTCCAATTATGGCTATTATTGATGGTTGCCAACTTTTAACAGGTGGTGGAATAGTATCTTTCCTGAACGCACATACTTTATTACCAAATACGTATCCTAAACCGAGATCAATTGTAGCCAGATTTATTCCTAAATTTGGAGTGCTAATTGCTCCGTTTGATGCATGGGTAAGACCAACACCGGCATCCAATCTCCAACCTTCAGAAAGCATTACTGTTGAGTTTAGTCGAATGTTAACAAAACCATTTAAGTGAGAACCGATAGCTACATTTTGATGATTTTCGATTCTATCAAAAGCTTTTGTTAAGTATGCAATCCCTTCGCCTAAGCGTAAATTCAAACTGATTTTTCGGTTAGGTTTATTTAAACGAAAATTAATATAAGGATATAAAGCCTCCATATTGCCCAGTTGCTGTGGGTTTGCAAGATACATATGCAAAGCACATACACCTATTTCAGGATATTTATAAATTTGCTGCCAAGCTCTGCAACCATCAGTACGAAAAACATAATTTAATTCAGCACCATAAATATGACCTTTAATCAATTGAGCCATATTGTTG
>JAHEYA010000160.1 GCA_023251855.1 Bacteroidota bacterium | reverse complement strand
TGCCCGAGCTAATGTTTTTTTTGGTGCAATAGAAGGTGATGATTCTTTTACAGATTCTCCTCAACAACAACAACGTAACCTATACTTTAAATCCAATATTTCGGAGCTATCCGGACAATTAGAGTTTAACTTTTTAGATTACGAAATAGGTGATGAAAGACGAGGATTCACCCCTTATATGTTTGGTGGTGTTGGAGGGTTTCTTTTTAAACCTCAGGCTAAATTAAATGATAGTTGGGTCGATCTTCAGCCTCTTGGCACTGAAGGACAAGGATTACCGGGTGCTGCATCAAAACGAAAATACAGTCTAATGCAATTGTCACTTCCATTTGGAGTGGGAATTAAAGTTAATTTAGCCAAAAGTATTGGTGTTTCTATTGAATGGGGTATGCGTAAAACCTTTACAGATTATATTGATGATGTAAGTACAACTTATTATGATCCTGCTAAAATAGCTGCTAAAAGAGGTGCTGTAGCCGCTCAATTATCTGATCCAAGTATAGGAACTGATCCTAATTTTACAAATGTTGGTCGCCAACGTGGCAACCCTACAAATACCGATTGGTATTCATTTGCGGGAATTGCATTAACAGTAAAAATAAAAAGTAGACGCAAAAAATGCCCCGGAGCAAATAAGTAGTTGTTGGTTATTGGTTGTTAGTTGTTAGATAGTGTTATGTGAAATGGAAGATGTGAAATGGAAGATGTGAAATGGAAAATGTGGGTTTTGACTTTGCGATTGGCTTTTAACCATCTTACATTTGCCATTTTACATTTTACATATCACTAGTAGGCAATTTAACAAACACAGATTCGTAATTCGTTAAAATTCGTAATTCATAGTATAGTGAGCTTAAAAGAAAAAATTAACCCATCAAAATTACCACAACACATTGCAATTATAATGGATGGGAATGGTAGATGGGCTAAACAACAGGGAGCAGACCGTATTTTTGGTCATAAAAATGGTGTTAAATCCGTTCGTGAAGTAACTGAAGCTGCCGCTGAAGTTGGAATAAAATACCTTACACTCTATACATTCTCCACCGAAAACTGGAACCGCCCGCAGGAAGAAGTAATTGCACTTATGAGTTTACTTGTGCATACTATCAATGCTGAAACTGAAACCCTCAATAAAAACAGTATTCGTTTACAAGCAATTGGTGATCTGAAAAGCCTACCGGCTGATTGTTATAATGAACTTCAAGAAGCCATAGAAAACACTAAAAACAATTCCCGGATGACACTTGTGATTGCGTTAAGTTATAGCTCTCGTTGGGAACTAATAAATGCAGTAAAAGAAATCGCAAAAAAAGTAGAAAACAAAACAATTTCAGCCGAAGCTATAAGTGAGAATACCATTAAGCTTCATTTAAGTACTGCAAATATCCCCGACCCTGAACTGATGATACGCACCAGCGGAGAGCATCGCATAAGTAATTTTTTATTATGGCAGTTGGCTTATTCTGAATTATATTTTACCGACACACTTTGGCCGGATTTCGGAAAAGAAGATCTGTATGAAGCAATACTTGATTACCAAAATCGTGAACGAAGATTTGGAAAAACGAGTGAACAACTAAAGAAATTGAAGAATTAAAAAACAGGAGATTTAGAAAACGAATCTATTGTCTCAAAATTAAAAAATCAATGAATAAAAAATTAAGTCTTCTGTTTTTTGCTTCTCTACTTGCTTTCACATTAAAAGCTCAAGTTCCAATTGGGGGAACAGATTCCGCATCAATGGATTTTTCGGTTCCAAAAGAATATGAAATTGGTGGTATCACTGTAACTGGGGCAAATCATTTAGATCAAAAAGTATTAACACTATTATCCGGATTAAGTGTAGGTGATAAAGTTCTGGTGCCAGGGGATAAATTTTCTTCTGCAATTGAAAACCTTTGGAAACAGGGGCTTTTTGAAGATGTTAAAATCACTGCTAATAAGATTCAAGGGTCAACAATATTTATAAATATTGATGTTTTGGAACGACCTCGCATGTCGAAATTTTCTCTTAAAGGAATGACAAAAGGAGAAGCTGATGATGTTCGTGAAAAAATAAAATTGATAAAAGGCAAAGTAGTTACAGATGGCTTGGTTGCATCCACAACAGTAAAAGTAAATGAGTTTTTTGTTACTAAAGGATATATGGATGTAAAAACTGAAATAAAGCAGGAAAAAGATCCCAAACTTGATAACAGTGTAATACTTATGATTTCTGTTACTAAAAGAAATAAAATAAAGATCCGGGACATAAATATTGCCGGTAACAACTCCATTAAAACATGGAAATTGCGCAGAACATTTAAAGAAACAAAACGCAAACGCTGGTGGAACCCTTTTAACTCGGGCAAATTTGATGAAGACAATTATACAAAGGATAAAAAAACATTTTTGGCAAAGTATAATGAAAAAGGTTTTCGTGATGCTAAAATTGTGAAAGATACTATGTACAGGGTAGAAGGCAATCGTGTAACTATTGATATCACAGTTGATGAGGGTCACCGGTATTATTTCCGTAACGTGAGTTGGGTTGGTAATAGCAAATATTCTACAAAAGAACTTAACAATGTATTCGGTATTAAAAAAGGCGATACGTATGACCAATCACAGTTAGATTCAAAACTGTTTATGAATCCGAATGGCAATGATATCAGCTCATTGTATATGGATGACGGGTATTTATTTTTCAATGTTTCCCCTGTTGAAGTAATGGTATCAGGTGATTCTATTGACCTTGAAATGCGCATCTATGAAGGTAAACAAGCAACTGTAAACAAAGTAACTGTGGTTGGTAATACAAAAACCAATGATCGTGTTGTTTTGAGAGAGATTCGCACTAAACCCGGACAATTATTTCGCAGGTCGGATATTATCCGTACCCAACGGGAGTTAGCACAGTTAGGTTATTTCGATCCTGAAAAAATGAACGTGGTTCCTACTCCCAACCCTGCAAATGGAACTGTTGATATTGAATATACTGTTGAGGAAAAACCTTCTGACCAGATTGAACTTTCCGGTGGTTATGGCGGAGGGCGCGTGGTTGGAACATTAGGTATTTCCTTTAATAACTTTTCTGCGAAAAATTTTTTCAAAAAAGATGCCTGGCGACCGCTCCCATCCGGTGACGGACAACGATTGAGCGTTCGTGCTCAATCCAATGGATTGTTTTTTCAATCCTATAACATGTCATTTACAGAGCCTTGGCTGGGTGGCAAAAAACCAAACTCATTAAGTGCTACTGTTTATTACTCTGTTCAATCCAATGGTCAATCAAGGAAGATCTCCTCAAATGGTGAATCCATTGCCAATCCTTTACGCCAATCACTTGATATTTTTGGATTATCACTTGGGCTGGGTAAACGTTTGAAATGGCCTGATGATTATTTCACATTGTATCAGGAAATGAATTATCAATACTACACCTTAAATAATTTTAATTCCATTTTTACTTTTAGTAAAGGGTATTCAAATAATATTTATTATAAAGTTTCTGTACAACGTAACTCTGTCGACAAACCAATATTTGAAACACGCGGTTCACAGTTGTCGCTAACAGGGCAATTCACACCACCTTATTCTTATTTTAATAATAAGGATTATACAAATCCTGCGATGACTGACCAGGAACGTTACAAGTTTGTAGAATATCAGAAATATAAATTTACTGCGAAATTTTTTACTCCAATTACTAATAAACGCGGGCCTGAGGGAAAAGAAGCGCGTAACCTGATATTAAAAACATCAGCCGGATTCGGATTCTTAACTTCTTACAATTACAAAGTAGGGCAATCACCTTTTGAACGCTTTTACCTTGGTGGTAGCGGTTTAACCGGATACGCACTTGATGGAAGGGAAATCATTGCACTAAGAGGTTACGATGATCAATCTGTATATAATGACCCAAAAAGTCCATTCAGAAATACCGGTTCGGCATTCATTACAAAATATTCTATGGAGCTACGCTTCCCGGTAACACTTAATCCACAAGCTACAATATATGTATTAGGCTTTGCTGAAGCCGGCAATGCATGGTCGGATCCAAAAGATTTTAATCCTTTTAATGTAAAACGTTCAACAGGTGTTGGTGTAAGAGTATTTTTACCAATGTTTGGATTACTTGGATTCGATTATGGATGGAGGCTGGATGATTTGCCAAATAATTTAGGAATGCAAAAAGGTCAGTTCCATTTTACTATTGGTGCTGCAATTGGGGAGTTGTAACAGATTTAATTTTTTTTATTGATATGGCACGAAACTTGAAACTATAAATTGAGAAATTGAAATCCATTAAAATTTTTAAATTCGTAATCTGTTTATAATAAATCACTAAATTCGCCACCGATAATTGCGGATTAAAAAAATTGGATTTACAAATTTGAAAACAATTTATTAATAAAATTTAATCCGTAAAAAAAATGAAAAAGCTAATCTTAATAATCAGCGTAGTACTTACTACAACAGTTGCTTCATTCGCACAAAAATTTGCTTATGTTGACTCTGAATTTATTTTAGGGCAGATACCTGAATACAAAACAGCACAAACTGAATTGGATAAAATTTCTGTTCAATGGCAAAAAGAAGTAGAGGCTAAATATGCTGAAATTGACAAAATGTATAAAGCATATCAGGCAGAGCAAATTTTACTTACCGAGGATATGAAAAAGAAAAGAGAAGGAGATATTGTCTCGAAAGAAAAAGAGGCAAAAGACCTTCAAAAACTACGATTTGGCGTAGATGGTGAACTGTTCAAAAAACGTCAGGAATTGGTAAAACCTATTCAGGATAAAGTATATAATGCAATAAAAGCGGTTGCTGATAAAGGTACTTATTCAATTATATTTGACAAGTCAAGTGATCTTACAATGCTGTATGCCAGCTCGAAGCTTGATAAAAGTGATGCTGTGCTTGAACAAATGGGAATTAAAGTTGGAGGAAGTGCCGCAAAATCAGGTGCAGGTTCAACAAAAGAATTAGGAACCGGAACTAAAAAATAATATAAAACCAATCAAAAATAAAAACCAAAAACTATGAAGAAGAATATCTTAAAACTGGCTGCTATTGGGATTTTAGCACTTGTGAGTTCATTTACAGCTAACGCACAAAAAATTGCTCATATCAGTTTAGACTCGTTGATAAGCGTTATGCCGGAATCAAAAAAAGCACAAGCAGCAGTTCAAGACTATGCAAAACAATTAGAACAACAAGTTACTGCAATGCAGGCCGAAGCAAAAACAAAATATGATGACTACCAATCGAAAGCAAAAGATATGGCTGAAGTAGTTCGTGCTGCAAAAGAAAAAGAATTAACTGATCTGCAACAACGTATTCAGGAGTTCCAGCAACAAGCTCAATCAGACTATCAAAAGAAAACAGCTGAACTTTCAAAACCTGTTTATGATAAAGCAAAAAAAGCGATCGACAAAGTTGCAAAAGAGAATGGTTACAGATATGCATTGGATACAAGCAATGGTATTGTACTTTATAGCGAACCGGCTGATGATATCATTGGTTTAGTTATTAAAAGCTTAGGAATTACTCCAGGTGCTGCTGCACCAATGGCTCCTAAAAAATAATGTTTTTAACACTACTAAAAGCCTCGCTTCGAATAAATCGTGGCGAGGCTTTTCTATTAAAAAAGAAATGTCACTATCAAGCCCCACAAAACAACCCATAGGAATATTTGATTCCGGTTACGGAGGACTTACTGTTTTAAAAGAAATTGTAAAACGTTTACCTGAATATGATTATGTGTATTTAGGTGATAATGCCCGTGCACCTTATGGCACACGCTCTTTTGAAGCAGTATATGAATACACGCTTGAATGCGTTCAAAAATTATTTTCGATGAATTGTGAGTTGGTGATATTGGCTTGTAATACATCTTCTGCGAAAGCATTACGCACTATTCAACAAAAAGATTTGCCTAGGATTGCTCCAAATAAACGGGTATTGGGTGTTATCAGACCTACTACAGAAATAGTTGGAAAACACACCAAAACAGGGCATGTTGGGGTATTAGGAACAACTGGAACTGTTACATCGAACTCATACCCTATTGAAAT
>JAHEYA010000159.1 GCA_023251855.1 Bacteroidota bacterium | reverse complement strand
AATGTTGAATAGGTTAACAGATCGCTATACTTGCCTGACAAACATAGTAAACATGCCCAAATACATTGAAACCACAAGGCTTTTGCAGGCACCTGATTTTTATTTAGTGTCTCCGCTTTTTTGAAAAACAAACCATCTTTCGCCATTGCATAAAACAAACGAGAACCGGCTAACACAATACCATTATTACATCCGAAAGTGGAAATCATAATCAAAGCTGCCATAATATAAACAGCCGGATTGCCCAATATAATGGAGGCAGCAGCGGCAGCTACTCTATCATTATTTGGAAACATAATACCTTGTCCGAAAGCATCAGTTGCACCAGGACTACCTTTTAGAGGCAGCAAGGCCAAATAAGCAATGTTTGCTAAAATATAAATGATGGTTACAATAAAAGTTCCTAAAAATAAACTACGCGGGATATTTTTTTTCGGGTCTTTTATTTCTCCTGCAATGAATGTAACATTGTTCCATGCATCACTTGAAAACAGTGAATTGATAATAGTTGCACCCATTGCTCCCATTAAAGCAAAACCAGCCAAAGGAATAACTGATACAACACCATCAGTAACGGTAGTTTTACTTGCTGACCACATGTTTTGAAAATTCTGAACAATAGTATCTCCTTTTAAACCAACCGCTAAACCCAATATTATCAGTGCAAACAGAGCAAATAATTTTGCAGACGTAAATATTAATTGAATGGTTTTACCACTTTGTACACCTCTGCTATTAATGTAGGATAACAATACAATGCTTACCATTGCAAGGATTTGAGCAAATGTAATTTGAAATGAGGTACTTATTTGAAACAGTACAGTATTCAATTCAGGAAAAAAAACAGATGAATATTTTGCAAATGCAACAGCAACAGCAGCAATAACGCCTGTTTGAATGACAGTAAAAACTGTCCAACCATAAAGGAAAGAAATCATTCTGCCATAAGCACGTTGAAGGTAAACGTATTGTCCGCCTGCATTGGGCATCATTCCAGCAAGTTCACCATAACTTAATGCAGCAGATACTGTAATTAAACCTGTAATTAGCCATAATACAAGCATCCAACCGGGTGAGCCTACATCGCGTGACATAGCAGCAGTAACAATAAATATTCCGGAACCAATCATAGAACCGGCTACAATGCTGGTGGCGTCAATAAGGCCGAGGGAGCGTTTTAGTTCAGGTTGGTTTGGCATTTTGTGTTAAAATTTTCCCGCAGATTTCGCTGAAAGGCGCTGATATGAATTTATTTTAAAAGTTTTCTCGCAGATTTCGCTGAAAGGCGCTGATATAAATTTATTTTAAAAGTTTTCTCGCAGATTTCGCTGAAAGGTGCTGATATGAATATGTCCAATAAAAATAACCCTGACAGGGTTTAAAACCCTGTCAGGGTCGGTGTAAAATAAATTAAGCAGCTTTTGCTTTTTTCATCATGGTAACAGTGAATATTCCTAGATGAACAATTCCAAGAATTATGAAAAACCATGGTAATGCAGGTTCAGCATTTTTTGTTGCATCATCCATAAAAGCTTGTTTCTTAAAATAAAAATCAAGCATACTTAAGGTCAATAAAAACAGGGAACATAATATTCCGGCAATAGAAACAGACCGTTGTCCGCGGAATTGATGATGTGCTTCTTCTCCATTAGAAAGAACACTATTTTTAAAACCGAAAATCAGATAAACATCCAAACCAACAAGCATCCACGTAAGTGCACTAAGTTGAGTAAGTCTGTCGAGAGAAATTATCATTGCGGAACAAACCAATATACCAAGAATTGGAACCAATGGTACAAGAGGTGTTTTGAAGGGGCGAACAGCATCAGGAGCATTTCTGCGTAATATCCAGATACCGGCACACACTAGTACAAATGCAAGTAATGTACCTATTGAGGTAAGGTCACCGGCAATACTGCCCGGAATAAAACCTCCGAAAATGCCTACAAATACGAAGAGCATCAAGTTAGATTTATAAGGTGTACGAAATTTAGGGTGCAAGTGAGAAAAGACTTTAGGAAGAAGTCCGTCATTAGACATCGAGAAAAATACACGGCTCTGCCCCATTAACATTACAAGTATTACCGAAGAAAATCCGGCAAGGATAGCCACTGTTACTGCTGTAGCAAGCCATCCATAACTACTCATATAGGTTGAGATAGCATAAGCAACGGATGCTTCTTTACCTTTAGCAGGATCAGCAAAGTCCATCCAGGGAGCAACACCGGTAAGTACGTGAGAAAAAATAATATACAATATAGTACAAACCACAAGAGAACCAAGAATACCGATTGGCATATCACGTTTCGGATTTTTAGCTTCCTGAGCAGCAGTAGACACAGCATCAAAACCGATGAAAGCAAAAAACACAATACCTGCACCTTTAAGAATACCGCCCCATCCATGGGCAAAAAAGCCTTCATGTTCGGCAACACCCTCTGGAATCAAGTATGGGATATGGTTTTCAGGTTTTATATACTGCCAACCGATTATTATAAAAATTAAAACGATTGCTACTTTAAGAAAAACAATAATTGCATTAACAAATGCAGATTCCTGTGTTCCTTTAATAAGTAGTAATGTAAGCAATAACAAAATCAAAAGTGCAGGAGCATTTACAATACCATGTATACCGGAAGCACTTGCTTCAAATGGTGAATGGCACCATTCAAAGGGTATTGCACCACCTAACAATTTATTTAAATATTCGCTCCAAGCGATAGAAACTGTTGCAGCACCAAGAGCATATTCAAGAATAAGCGCCCAACCGATGATCCAGGCGATTAGCTCACCCATAGTTGCATAAGCGTAAGTGTATGCACTACCAGCAATTGGAATCATAGAAGCAAATTCAGCATAACATAATCCGGCAAAAGCACAGCCAATTGCAGCTACAACAAATGAAAGAGTAACAGCAGATCCGGCAGCTTCGGCTGATGCTGCAGCAGTACGAACGAAAAGTCCGGCACCGATGATGGCACCGATTCCAAGAGCAACAAGCGCCCAGGCACCAAGTGTACGTTTTAATCCTTTATCGGATTCAGCAGCATTTGCAAGTAATGTTTCTAAAGATTTTTGTCTGAATATAGCCATGATTTTTTTTATGAATGAATTTCAAATATAGAGAAGTTTTGAATACAAATTAAAAATCCTTTTTCAGGAAAAAGAACGAGGTAAGCCATAATCACAATTATTCCTTCTCCACCCAATCTCCATATTTTTTGATTAGTTCAACTAAAGCATCTACAGCCTTTTCGGAGCCAATATTACGTTGTACTACTTCTCTGCCTTTGTATAAAGTAATTTTTCCGACACCGGTTCCAACATAACCATAATCGGCATCAGCCATTTCACCCGGTCCGTTTACAATACAACCCATGATACCAATTTTTACTCCTTTTAAATGATCGGTACGGTTGCGAATTTTTGCAGTTGTTTCTTGCAAATCAAAAAGTGTTCTACCACAGGATGGACAAGAAATATATTCAGTTTTTGAAATACGTGTTCGTGTTGCTTGTAAGATTCCAAATGCAGTTGCATTAATAAATTTGTTGCCAGTTGTTGGTTGTTGGTTGCTAGTTTTTAGCCATATACCATCACCAAAACCATCTAAAAACAAGGCTCCGATATCTGTAGCTGCTTGTAGCTGAAATTTTTCTTCTGAAACATTTGAATAGCTTCTTTTAATAATAACTGGAACATCACAATTAGTATTCATCAGTTCAATAAACATTCTGCGTTGCTCTGCCATTGCATGTTCATTGGATGTTTCGAAAACAAAAACACAATTTGAAAATTTCTCCATTTGAAAATTTGAAAATTGCAAAACATCCTTTATTGTAATTGTAATGAAATTCAAGATTTCAGATTTTTGCTCAGCATCTATAAAATCATTAAATGTAAATAAGGGATAACACCTAATTTGGTTTTCCAATTTTTCCCAAACCTCTGAATTATATATCAATCCAAGTGTTCCGGGTATTTGAAAATCTATTTTATTTTCTCCGACAAAAATATAATCACATGCCAAATCAGTTAAATTCCATTTATCCAATGGTACAGAATAATTATATCCAACAGCAAAAAAAGAAGCAGGAGTGATATTTTGTTTTTCGCTAAAGTCGGCAATCACCCGCGGAACATTATGTTCGCCAAAATTGACCACCGCATGAGTAGGTCTGCGTTTATAGTCATAAGGATTGTAAGGTAGATTGGAGATATGAGATGTGAGATTTGAGATGAGCGGAATAGGCTTGTGAGATTGGCGATTGGCATATCTTTCAGCCAAACGTTTAGCTACAGGGATTTCAAATTCAGGTTCTTCAGTTAATGAAACACGAACAGTATCGCCAATACCATCTTCCAACAAAGTACCAATACCAACAGCTGATTTGATACGACCATCTTCCCCATCACCAGCTTCAGTTACACCTAAATGCAATGGATAATTCATTTTATACTCTTGCATTTTTTGTATCAGTAAACGGTATGCCTGCACCATCACCTGAGTATTGCTGGCTTTCATGGAGAGTACACTATTGAAATAATTATTGTCTTCGCAGATGCGTAAAAATTCCAATGCACTTTCTACCATTCCAAGCGGTGTATCACCATATCGGCTCAAAATACGATCACTCAGAGAACCGTGGTTAGTACCGATACGCATTGCGGTTCCATATTCTTTACAAATTTTTACAAGAGGGGTAAATCGTTCGCGAATACGTTCCAACTCAATTTCATAGGCATTATCAGTATAATCGATTGATTCAAATTTTTTCTTATCCGCATAGTTACCGGGATTCACTCTTACCTTTTCTACAATTCGGGCAGCTATTTCAGCGGCATTAGGAGTAAAGTGTATGTCGGCAATTAAGGGAGTATTATATCCGCGTAAGTGCAATTCTTTTTTAATATTTTCCAAGTTTTTCGCTTCTTTAATACTTGGTGCAGTAATTCGAACATATTCACAACCGGCATCAATCATCCGAATACTTTGCTCAACGGTAGCGATTGTATTCATTGTATCAGTGGTGGTCATTGATTGAATACGGATAGGATTATCGCCACCCAAAGGCACATCACCAATAGTTACAATACGGGTTTTGTATCTCGAAAACTGAGTAAGACTGTTGCAGTATAGTTGGGACGACATGTTTTAAAATTGTTTTGCGAAGTTATAATAAATGCTGCAAAAATTGACACTATTTACAATTTATAAAATAATTTATCCTCCACCCAACCTTTCTACTTTTTATACCGTGTTAGTATGTAGAGAGTAAAACATAAACCTAAAAAAACAGAAATCATGAACACGAAAAAAGCAATTTCTACCGAAAAAAATAGCCAGGTAAACAATCTTGAAACCAAAATCAGTTTATTGGTAGTAGTAATTTTAACGATTGTTGTTTATAGTTCATTTCACTTTACAAACCTCGTTTAATAAGCAAATTTCACCACTATGAGGGAGATATTGGAGCTTAAAAAAAAATTTCAAGGTTACCCAACCTTTCGATTACTTTATACGTGCTGATATATACACAAGTATTTTTTTTAACTACTTTTATGGCTGATGAATATAGAACTGGAACTTCTTACTGCGTGCATCAACCACGAACGTAAAGCAGAATATGAACTCTATAAGCTAACATACAGTTACCTAATGGGAGTTTGTTTCAGGTACACTAATTCACGTGAAAATGCAGAGGAGATGTTGAATATTGGTTTTTTAAAAATACTTAAGAATCTGGATAAATACAAACCTGAAATTCCTTTTAAGAGTTGGATACGGAAGGTAATGATAAACATATTGATTGATGAATTCAGAAAAGAAAAAAAGCATAAAGAGAATATTGAATATGTTAAAGAGTATTATGAAACACGAGATTATGCAGATCAGAATGCAGCAATTTCGAAAATGAATGTTGAACAAATACATGCTTTGATACTAAAATTGCCACCCATGAGTCAAAAAGTATTTAATCTTTATGTTATTGATGGATATGGGCATAAAGAGATTGCAGATATGCTGGGCATGTCGGAAGGAACATCAAAGTGGCATTTAAATTTTTCAAGAAGT
>JAHEYA010000158.1 GCA_023251855.1 Bacteroidota bacterium | reverse complement strand
TCGATTCAAGATCATACGATTGACTGAAAGCATTCATTGCTGTTTTGTCTTGTTGTGCTTTTGTGTTTAATGTTGCCATGGCTAAAAGAATTGTAATTGTGTTTTTTAAAATTTTCATTTGTTTACGTTGTTAAGTTAATTGGATATTAATGGTTGAATTTAAACGATTTTTTTAATTAATAATCTAAAAACTCAGTAACCATAATGTGTACACACATATGATTCTATTTTATTTTTAGTATGAATAATAAAACGGTTTATTTTATTATCCTTTAATTCGAGTTCAAAATTAACTTTTTTAAATGTATAATTTATTAGTTTGGTTTCGATTTCCGTACGAATGCTCAATTTTTGTGGTGCATATATATTATCGGCATAAGTGAATGTAGATGTATGGTTTGTTTTTGTGAACAAATAAAAAGGAGCTACAAAATCCTGAAAAAACTGAAGTAATTTACTATTGAAATGAATCAAAGGAACATTATCTTGTATCTTAATATTCTCATAATAGCCGAGCAATTGGCGATAAGCAGCCAAATAAAATAGGAACAATAATGATTTTCGATCCCCTTCAAAATCGGTAAAATATAACATCACTCCATCATTAATAAAATAAGCATACGATTTACTTTCAGTACAATAAACATAAGTTCTGTTCCATGCATCTGTAAGCACTTCCCAGTTAATGTTAGTTCCGGTATTTTCTTTTTGAAAAGTAATTTTTTGTCCGGGAAAGAAGGAGAAACTAAGTGTTAATAATTCATTTACCAGCACATTACTAATAAATGCGCCCTCTTTGGGCACTTCTGAGATCCTCAATATTTTTTCTTGTCCTACCCGTTCAATAAAGTAAGAGATCGGATATGCAAATGTTTTTGCACCAAAAGTAGGTAGGGTTTGTAATTGAAAATGAATATGTGGTTCTGGTGAACGACCAGAGTTTCCGCAGGTTGCAATAAACATCCCTTTGTACAGGTATTGCCCAATAAACACATTAAAAGAATCTTTTTTAATATGGCTTATTTGTGAATACAGCCCGTTTAGATGATTGAGAATAATGGTATTGCCCCAATTGTGCTCTGTATCGACATCTCCAACATCATTGTCTTCAACGGTATTAATGATATCATATACATAACCATCAAATGGAGCATAAATTTCCTTGTTATAACAGTAAAAACTTTCTCTTGAAATACCTTCCCTATAGCCTGATGGCTCACGATAGCTGTTTGATTTTGAATCAACAATAACAAAATCAAGGGCTTTGCTCCAATCGCCAAGATGTGTTATTTTCCCATCATAACCCTGACTTACATTCCATTCCCCTGCAAATGGAAGTATAAGTTTATAAAGATGCTCATTTTTAAAGCGTTGTACAGAATTTAAATATTTATAGATCGTTTTTTCTGCTGAAAAATACTGAATGGTTATTACCTGCAAATACTTTTGAAACCAGCGCTGATTCAATGAAAAAAGAAATGCGCTACATACCACACTAAATGAGAAAGTATATCCTTTCAGTTGAAAAACAGCTAACATTTTACCAAATGATAACGATACCAACATCAACACCGGTATAAGAATGATCACAGTAAGATAGCTGTATACATTGGGAATAATAAAAAAGCAACCGATAGCAATTGCCAGAAAAATGAAGTTGGATCCAAGTAAATAATAATTTAAATCATTCGCATCTGCCCCAAACAGGGAATAGAAAACATAAGCAGACATAAAGCCGATAAGGCTCAAAGAAAAGGCAATCCGGGAAAAATAGAGTAAACCCAATGCAATTAAGATACCACCCAGAACACTGGTTTGAAAAAAAGTTCCGGCAAGGGTTTTAAAATAAATTAATACAAATGGAAAAATGTCAATATTGTCGAGAGAATGAATGAACTGATAAAATGCTGAAGATTGATTTCGTGTAAATTCATTTACCACATAAATATGCTCTTGGTCTAAATAAACATTGCTAAGGTTAGTTGCTGCTAATGATATAATCCAATAGGCAATTACAAAAGGAAATGATAAAAAAGGGATGCTATATAACATAAACAAGCCTTTGAGCCATACCGTGATTAACAATAGAATAAGAACACCAGTAATAAATAAAACAATAAAAGTTTGATTGAATGAATATTCATAACCCAAAACCAGACCGAGAAACAAAGCATTGAAACCAAAAAGTCCTTTTTCTATTTCGTCCCTGTTAAACCCGATAAAATAGGCAAGTAGATTAATCAGAATTATTGCTAATAAGCCCGATAATCCAATAAAAGGAGAAAAAAAGGTTACAGTTAAAATGACAACCGCAAAAAAATTGTCTAACGAAAAAAACATCAGACTATAGCTGTTCAGAACAGATTGCAGCCAATAATTTTTTTTGATTTTTTCAGTTAGCGTATTCAAAATATATTTTCAATTATAATTCAACCCCTCATTTTTAGAATCGGAGTTGAATTAATTATGGCGCTAAATTTAAAGATTTATTTGAAGCAATAGTTTAATTAATTGAAACAATTAATGCTGTTATTATCTTATTATATTTGAGGTTAATTATTTTTGAGATACCAATAAAATATGTATTTTTAAAAATAAAATTATCAAAAGGGCTATGGGATCAACGGTAAATTTAAAAAATAAAATAAAAGAAGCCAATTTACAAAAACTGAAAGAGCAATCGGTGTTTAAAAATTTTGTGACCTGGTTCGAGATCCCTGCATACAACCATTATCGATCAGTTGCATTTTATAATTATATCTATGGAATTGAAATTACAACTGTTGAGTTGAACGGGTTTTCAATGGGATTTTTTCCTGCGGAAAATGGCATTGGAGGTGCAATAGTTACCGGGCATGGTTGTGTACCTAGTGAAGTAGGGCCATTAATTTATTTGAATGGTGGCGATGATCTCAATACTGTTTTATCGAAAGTGAATGAGGCTGGTGGAAGAGTGGTAATGGAAAAATCCTTTTTGAGCGAAACAGCAGGCTATTTTGCTTTGTTTATCGATTCGGAAGGAAACAGGCTTGCGTTGCATTCTAAACATTAAGTAGATGTGAGACACCAGATATGAGTATTGAGATAATAACTTCATAAATCAGCTCTCATGTCTCATATCTCACATCTCAATACTAAAGAAAAATGAACTCAAAACATTATAACATCAATCAATTACGGATTGATCTGTGGAACGAGCTGAAAGAAAAAAGCAGTCAGATCACTCGTATTCACTTTGATGATAAAGAGTTTGATAAACAATTGGATGAGCTAAATGATGTTCTTCAAAATTTATTGAGCATTGAATACTATTTTTCCTTCCCTGGTTCTGCACTTGTTACCAGTATTATCAAAGCAGTAAAAAAGCGAGAATTAAAAGCTGTAAGTAATCATGTTGCCGAAATTGTTTCGTTGTTGGTAAGTGATAATTACAGGACTCATCCTGAATTATTGAATGAAAAGCTCAATGGTGGTGGAGTAAGTGAAGGCAAAAAAGATAAACTTTCAGGAAGTGCTAAAAAAAATTATTTTGAAGTACTGTATGTTGAAGATATGCCTGTTGAAGATGAAGCCGGGCTGAAAAATAAAATTAAAAAACTGATAAATCCTCAAGGTTCTTTAACCTACGATGTTGTTGTACAACGGTCCTTTCAGGATGCATTAATCTGTCTTTTTTTTAATTATAACATACAGGCAGCCTGCATCAGATATGCTCCTTTGCATTCATCCACAAACATTACCAAACTCATAAAGCCATTTATTCAGAATGTTTTAAAGATTGACCTGACCAATGTTACAGATGCAGATTTAGGGCCTCTTTTGGGAAAATACATTCATCAGTTTCGTCCGGAATTAGATATTTATTATATCACAGATACATCATTAACTCATCTTGAAGACTCTACATTAAAAGCGTTCAGACGTATATTTTACCGTATGGAGGATTTTCAGGAATTGCATTTAACAATTATCAGTGGAATTAAAGAACGGTTTGAAACACCCTTCTTTAGTGCACTAACAGAGTACAGTAAAAAACCAATCAGTGTATTTCATGCCATGCCCATTTCACGCGGAAACTCCGTTTTTAAGTCGAGATGGGTATCTGATTTTGGAAATTTTTATGGTAGAAATGTTTTTTTAGCCGAAACTTCTGCAACCAATGGAGGACTGGACTCTCTTTTACAACCTAAAGGGGCTCTTAAAAAAACTCAGGAAAAAGCGGCAAAAGCTTTTGGTGCTGAACATACATTTTTTGTTACTAATGGAACATCTACAGCAAACAAAATTGTGCAGCAAGCATTAATAAAACCAGGCGAAGTGGTACTTGTTGATAGGGATTGTCATAAATCACATCACTACGGATTAGTATTAGCAGGTGCATTTCCGGCATACCTGGATTCATACCCGATTGAAGAGTATTCAATGTATGGAGCTGTACCATTGAGAGTAATCAAAGAAAAACTTATCGCGTTAGCCAAAGCTGGTAGATTAGATAAAGTAAAAATGCTCTTGCTCACCAACTGCACATTTGATGGATTGGTATACAATGTTGAAAAAGTGATGGAGGAAGTTCTTGCAATAAAACCAGATATGGTTTTTTTGTGGGACGAAGCCTGGTTTGCATTTGCAAGTTTTACATACACCTACAAGCAGCGTACAGGAATGTATGTAGCACAAAAGTTATTTCATAAATACAGAAGTGACGAATACAAAACAAAATACAAAAAGCATATTGCTGGATTAAAACCAAATGAAATTCCTTCTATGCCTGATCCGGAAAAGGTGAAGATCAGGGTATATGCCACTCAAAGTACACATAAAACACTTTCATGTTTTCGACAAGGTTCAATGATTCATATCTGGGATGAAGAGTACAGCCGCAGGGTTGCGGATAATTTTCAGGAAGCATATATGACACATACAACCACTTCAGCCAACTATCAGATCTTAGCATCAATGGATGTGGGTCGCAGACAAGTGGAGCTGGAGGGATATGAACTTGTTGAGAAAAGCATTGAAATGGCAATGATATTAAGATCTACAATACATAACCATCCTAAACTAAATAAATATTTCCATGTGCTTACTGTCGATGATATCATTCCAAAAGAATACCGTGAATGTGGACAAAATGAATATTATTCTCTGGAAGAAGGATGGAACAGAATGGAAGAATCATGGGAAAAAGATGAGTTTGTTTTAGACCCCACAAAAATTACACTATCAGTTGGGAAAGCAGGAATAACAGGCGATGTATTCAAAAATGCGTATTTGATGGATCGCTTTAATATTCAGGTAAATAAAACTTCAAGGAACACGGTATTGTTAATGACTAACATTGGAACAACACGCGGCAGTGTAACTTTTTTAATTAATGCATTGCTTCAAATAGCCGATGAACTTGATGAAAGCAACCGTTCATTAAATAAAAGAGAATCGGAAATTTCGAAAAAACACATTCATTCATTAATCAATGATGTGCCTCCTCTACCCGATTTTAGCTATTTTCATCGGTCTTTTCAAGCTTCACCCGGTGTGCCCGGAGGTAATTTGCGGGAAGCTTTTTTTCTGGCTTACGAAGAAGAAATGTGTGAGTATGTTCCTCTTAGCGAATGTTTGGGTGAGTTAAAAAAAAACAGAGAATTAGTTTCAACATCTTTTGTAATCCCTTACCCACCGGGGTTTCCAATACTAGTACCCGGACAGGTTGTAAGTGAAGAGATCATTCGTTTCATGATTGCTTTAGACGTAAAAGAAATTCATGGCTACCGTGTTGAACTCGGATTAAAAGTATTTACTGTGGAAGCACTCAATCGTAAAAATACACTATCAGCAATGGGTGCAATGCACTTTAATGAAGTTAAACCGAAAACAAAAAAGTAATGGATGGATATTCTTCGCTGTGTTAGGTGTACGTCAAATTGCACAACAGGTCGCTCCTCTGGAGCTAAATATTGAAATGTCATTTGTTTTCTACAAACAGTCCGCTCCTATGGAGCTTTAAACAGTCCCGTTAGGGGCGACCTGTTTGTAGAAAAGAATAAATATAAAAATAGAAACTCCGTAGGAGTGACCTGAAATTAATTC
>JAHEYA010000157.1 GCA_023251855.1 Bacteroidota bacterium | reverse complement strand
AGCAACTTTCTTCCGCAACTGGAAAATATATACGTAAACCAACTGATGGAAACGGATGACGCAAACGAAGGGATAAATTCCTTTCTTGAAAAAAGAAAACCCAATTGGAAAAATTCTTAAAAAACAGTTTTATGTATGACTTTGTTATAATTGGTTCAGGAGTATCGGGCGGTTTGCTGGCACATCACCTTCACAATGCCGGTGCAAATTGTGTATTGCTTGAGTCCGGAAAATATTTCAGAAAAAATACTTTTCCTGAAAATGAAGCGGATTATTCGGCCCAGCTTTATTGGGGAGGAGGAATGGAGTTTGACGAAAAAGCAAAAATGGTTTTTCTCCGATCAAAAGCAGTTGGTGGAACTTCCATTGTCAACCAATGTTTACTCGACCGGTTCGACACGGTTGCTTTTAATGATTGGAAAGAAAACTCCGGTGTTGATTATTTCTCAGAAGAAAAAATGGCTCCCTATTATGAAAAAGTGGAGAAACATCTTCAAATTCATGATTTTAATGAGAAGGAGTTGAACAACAATGCAAAAAAATTTATTGCGGGAAGCGATAAATGTGGTTATAAATGGGCGTTTCTGCATCGCGGACAAATCAATTGTGCATTGGATAAAGGAAATGATTGTATCGGCTGTTTGGGCGGCTGTTACCGCGATTCCAAACAGAGTTCACTGGTAGCCTATATCCAGCCGGCCGAAAAAACCGGATTGAAAGTGCTTTCTGAGTTCACCGTTGAAAACATTGAACATAAGGAAGAATGTGTTATTGTGAATGGAATAAAAAATGGAACACAAGAATCTGTTACTGCAAAAAAAATTATTTTGGCAAGCGGTTCATTGGGAAGCACAGCAATTTTATTGCGTTCGGGTTTTAAAAAATCGCTACCTATGCTTGGGAAAGGTTTTTCTTCCCATCCTCAATTTATGTCTTTCGGAATTTATGATGAGCCTATTGATGCTCACAAAGGTGCATTTCAAACAGTTGCTTCAAAAGACCCCTCATTCAGGACCAAAGGATTTAAATTGGAAAATGTGTTTGCCTCACCAATTTCGATTGCCATGTTATTTGATATTTATGGGCCAACTCATCAGCAAATGATGAAAAAATTTCGTAATCTGGGTTGTATTGAAGTGGCAGTGAGGGATGAGCCGGTAGGGGAGATCTCGGTTGACAGAAAAGGGAAATTAATAATTAAAAAAGAATTGACCGGCCAGGACAAAAAACGCAGAGACGATGGTTTGGAAGCAGTAAAAAATATAATGATGAAAAGTGGAGCTAAAGAAGTTTTCCGTTCTGGATTTTATTTCGGGCTGCATCTTATGGGTGGAAGCTCCATCGGTACAGGCGCAAATAATTCAGTAGTGAACCCCGAATTTCAGCTGCATGGATTTAAAAATATTTTCATTGCCGATTCCAGTATTTTTCCTACGGCTCCGGGAATCAATCCCTCATTGACAATCATGGCGTTGTCAGAAAAATTAAGTGAACAATTATTAAAAAAATAAAAATAATATACGATGTCAAAATATTTAAGTAAATCATCTCTGAAAACTATTGAACGAATGGGTAATATTGTTATTCCACGTTCAGAAGAATTTCCGTCTTTTTCCGATACCGGCAGCATTGAACACATTGATGATTTCATTGCATTCACCCCCGAAAACGATTTGAGAGATTTGAACATGATTTTAACTTTAATGTCAATTCTCCCAAACTCCACACTTCGCTGGTTGATAAAAAAAATGCACGACAGTCATCAAAGTCAGGGAGGGGTATCTTCATTATTTCGTCAACTTGATTTTGGTATCAGGGGATTGGTTTTCTCCTGTTATTATTCAAACAAAACCGGAAAAAATTACAAAGGGAAAAAACCGTTTGAGGTAATTGATTACAACATCAATAGAGTAATTGACTAAAATAAAAATCCTACGAATTATAAACAAAGGCTGTCAATTTATAAGGAGTAGAAAAAAGTAAATAAAAACAAATTCATAATTCGCAGTAACAATGAAAGAAATTAAAAAAGTTGGTGTTGTTGGAGCTGGAACAATGGGTTCGGCTCTTGCCCAAAAATTTGCTCAGGAGGGATTCAAAGTTATACTTGCTGATCGCTCAATTCCTTTTGTTGAAAAGGGATTAAATGGAATTAAAAAAATGTTTGACCAAAGTATCGAAAGACAATTATTTTCAAAAGAACAAGTAAATACATTTCTTACCAATTTAAAAGGAACCGAAAATCTTTCAGACTTAAAAGAATGCGATTTAATTATTGAAGCTATTTATGAAGATTTTAAAGCTAAAAGCGAACTTTTCAAAAAACTTTCTTCTTTAGTTCCGTTTGATACAATTCTTGCAACCAATACTTCTTCCTTTTCAATTACCGAATTATCTGCATCAGTAGCTTATCCGGGAAGGTTTTTAGGATTACATTATTTTTATCATGCAGCAAAAAACCGTTTAGTTGAGATCATTCCAGGGAACTGGACATCAAAAGATTCTATAAAATCAGTACATACTTTTTGTGTTCTTTCAGGCAAAGATCCAATTTATAGTATTGATGCACATGGTTTTGTTGTTAACAGATTTTTTGTGCCTTGGTTAAACGAAGCGGTACGCTTGCACGAAGAAAACATTTCCATTGAGCAAATTGATCATATTTGTAAAGAAGTTTTTGGAATAACCTTAGGACCATTTGAACTCATGAATGCAACAGGTGTTCCTATTGCTTATCATTCAGAAAAAACCTTAGAACTTTTTGGTAATTTGTATAAAGTAGCGAATGCTCTGGAAAAGCAAACAAAAGATAATAAACCTTGGACCTGGGAATCCATCGGAGAATTGCACGTAAATATACTCCACCCTATTGTGAAAAAAGAAATAAGAGATAGAATGTTGGGGATAGTTTTTTTTATTTGCTCACAAATTTTAGATGAAGAAATTTGTTCAGCTTCAGAAATTGATAGAGGTGCAAAAATTGGATTGAAATGGAAAAAAGGTCCGATTGAATTAATGAAGGAACTTGGAGAAGAGGAAGTGATGAGGCTTATAGTCAATATAATTGATCGGTACAATATGACTTTACCTCAATCTATTGGAGAAAAATATTGGGAATTTACAAATGTGAAATTTGAAAAAACGGAAACAACGGCCGTTATAACTATCGATCAACCTGAGAATTTAAATGCTTTGTGTGAGGAAACGATTGAACAACTTTCAAACTACTTTAATCAAGCAGAAAAAGATTCTAGCATAAAAACAATCTTTATCACAGGCTCCGGAAAAGCTTTTGTAGCGGGAGCTGACATCAAATTTTTTGTAAATAAAATAAAAAATAAAAAAATATGTGAGATCGAAGAGTTTACTTTGGCCGGCCAGCAATTATTCCAGCGAATTGATAATTCAAAGAAAAAAGTGGTTGTCATAATTAATGGACTGGCTTTGGGTGGTGGCCTTGAACTGGCTCTGTGTGCGGATATGATACTTGCTTTACCAAAAGCTCAAATGGCTTTCCCCGAAACAGGAATAGGAATTTATCCGGGGCTTGGTGGTACACAAAGAAGCGTTAGAAAAATCGGGAAAGGATTGAGTAAATATTTAATTTACACGGGAAAAATGCTTTCTGCCAAAGAAGGGAAAGAAATTGGGTTGGTGGGTAAAATTATTACGCCACAGGAAATGTTTGCACTTTTTGAAGGCGAACAACCATTACCAACTGTTGAAAAAATGGAGATGCCGGATAAGTGGAAATCCATTGCTCATTTTTTTGAGGAGAATTCTTTATCAGAAATTACTACCAAACAATTTGCTTCTCATACAGTATCGAAAGAGGAAGCTGAGAAGATTGTTAAAGCAATCAATTTCAAAGCTCCTATTGCATTGCGACTTGCAGATAAATTAATTTCTGAAGAGAAAGGTTGTGAATCAGAACTTCAGCACCTCAGAGAAGTATTCTCCACTAGTGATGCCTTACTTGGACTTACCTCCCTTGGTAAAAAAGTAAATTATCAGGGGAATTAAAAATTGGTTAGTAATTTAAAGCACATACTATCCCAATAAAAACCACCACAAGAATAAGGATGGTAACTGTTTTCCCGTTTTGAGCCATTCCTCTGAACATTGGAAAACTAAATTCCAATTCTTTTCCGTTTTCACGAAGAACTGTAACCGTTTTATTAAGAGCGTAGATGATTGTGCCTAAAAATACTACAGCAAACCCTCCCAGTAGCCAGCAATTCATAACATCATTAATAGAAGTTTTGTTAATTGTGTTTTGCGCAAATACCTGCTCACCACTTAACATGGTAATAAGAAAAAAAAGAACATTTGCACATTTTATAATCTCTTTTTGTCTGCCTCCTGATATCAGAAGTTCAAACTGATGCAAAATAGTTTTCATGATTTTTTTATTTAATATATTTGATTTTAAAATTCAATTACCCTGCTTCAAACGCATTACCAATAGAACAATTAAAGAAAACACGCAAAAAACAAACCCTAAAATTGTCAGTACTATTGAAGCCCAAATAATTCCTGTAAAAATTTTCTTTAACATACCTTCATTGCTTTTTCAATAACAACCCTCCTCTTACTTCTTCTTCACAGAATTTGTTACTCCAATTTTTTATAAAGTCATCACAAATGGTCTGATCACATTTAAAACAAACCATATGAAAAAAAATGTAACACTACCCATCAATACTGCTACCAATAGTGCCCATGCCGGAGCACGTAGAAAAATATCCTGAGTGATAATCAATTGTATTCTAGCCAAAGTAAGCTTGGGTTTCTTTGAAATAATATTTTCCATTTCTTTAATTATTTATTCTTCTGATCTAATTGTTTTGTGACTTGTGACCCTCGGAATGTGCACGTGAAGTACGAATATGTTTTCGTGGCCAGTTCCAAATTACCTGCTGGTAACTTCTCCATAAATAATCAACCGGATATACCAAAAAGTGAATAAAACGAGTGAACGGTATTAATCCTATCAATGAAAAAGCGGATATTACATGCACTCTTAAGGCAAGCGAGTTAACACTGGCTATTGCATCTATCTGCGGGTCAAAAACAAATAATGAACGTAAGTACGGAGAAAGAAATGCTGCAAACCAAGATGAACCCCAGCGATTGTGATAGGCTACCAACAAACCGGAAATGATTTGCGTTAGCAATACAAGAAACACAACAATATCCATTTTACTGGTTACTATCTGAACTCTTCTTGTGGTCAATCTTCGAATAATTAGCAGAGTTAATCCTAAGAAAGCCGCTAAACCAAAAGCAAATGAAGATATTTCAAGGATTAATAACCTTACAGGCTGCCCGTTCCACGCAATAACAGCTCTTGGAAATAAAAATGCTATCAAGTGCCCGAAGAATAGAAAAAATAATCCCCAGTGAAATGGTTGACTGGCAATAAATAATTTTCTACCCTCCAAAAATTGTGATGATAGAGAAGAAACTGTAAACCCTTTATTCAAATATCGGTATATAGAACCTATTAAGAATACTGCCAGGGCTGCATAAGGCAGTGCTACAAAGAGAAGATAGTTTGTCATAGCTAATCGAGTTTATATTCGTTTACTAAATTGTTTACTTCGTTTTTTTTAATTTGTTCGTTCACTAAAATATTTACAGTTTGTTTTCCAAAAAATGATTTATGATGTTGGATATCAATAGCAGGATCTAAAACTTTATCAAAATTTACATTTTCAAAATCTTTTTTAAAAACAAAAAGTAACGCAGAAAAAATATCTTTATAAACATTTCCTCTATTTAGTTCTTCCTGAATAATAGCCTTATGAAGCTTCTTTAGCACTTTCATTTTCAATTCAACACGTGCCTGACCGAATTCAGAAATCAATTTTTCAAGTCCCGGAATCATTATTTTTACTGCTAATTCATCCAGCAATTTAAAATCCTGAGTTTTGGTATATAAAGTGAGCATGTTGCTGATATTGTCCGAAAGATCAGTGCCGCAATCATTTCCGGCTTTCAGCTGTTCTCCCTGCATGTGCAATAAAAATGCACCTCGTTTATAATCTTCACCAAAAATTACATATCCCAGATCAAGGTAACAGATGGGTTGAACATC
>JAHEYA010000156.1 GCA_023251855.1 Bacteroidota bacterium | reverse complement strand
ATTCAAACGTGTAAAATTTTTTTCGACAGATGGTAATTAACGGTGGCTAAGTAACAAAAATGTTTTTATGGAATACAAAATAATTCTGCAATTAGTTACGAACAGAAATTTACAATTTTGTTTATTAAAAACAGCATGTTTTTGAAACCTTTTTGCAAATGCCTGAAAATGCTATTAAGGTGAGTTTCGTTTAAGGTTTGTACTAAAGCCCAATAAATTTAAATTGCTTAAGCGAAACTCACGTTACTAAATATAAATAAGTAAACACAAACGGGGAAGCCAATATCAAACTATCGAAGCGATCTAGAATACCGCCATGACCAGGTAGGATATTGCCGGAATCTTTTACATTTATGCTACGCTTGAAAAGTGATTCTACCAAATCTCCTAAAGTGCCTATCACAACTAAAATGGAAGCAATCACCATCCAATCAATTCTATTGATACTTGTATACCATCCTGAAATAACATACGCAACACAATAACTTGCAATTGCACCACCCGCGCTACCTTCCCAAGATTTGCCAGGAGAAACCCTCGGAAATAATTTATGTTTTCCTAAAGCGGAGCCCGACAAATACGCAGCCGAATCATTCGTCCAAAGAATAAAGAAAAAACCAAAAAGCAATTCAAAACTATATGTGTGTGTTGTTGTGGTAATAAAGTTCAGTAGTGTGAATGGAAGTGCTACATATACTATTCCTAATAGCGTAAATGCAATGTTTTGAAATGGTTTTTCTGCTTTTGAATAAAGTTCAATAATAAAAATGAGGAAAATAACAGGAATATTAATCAGTAAAAATCGATGATCGAAAAACCCCATGCATACCAATGCTGCACTTTTAAACAAAATAGCACTTGCAATTGTTCCAACTATTTTTTGAGGTTTGTTCCCTGCTTTTTCAGATAGCGTATAAAACTCCCAAACGCCCAACACTGTGATTACAAAAAATAAAATAGAAAATGAAAATTGATTCCAGTAGGCACAGCCCAAAAGGACTGCCACAAATACGGTTGCGGTGAGTGTACGTTTTGTAAAATTGTTCACAGGTAATTTTATAATTTGATTAATAATTACTTTATTTTTTTACACTTTCACACCCATAACTAATATGTCATCCGTTTGTTCCCCATCACCTTTATAATCATTTATAAATTTTTCTAGCAGCCCCCCTTGCTCATGCATAGAACTATTTTGAAGTGATAAAAGTACATTTTTAAAACGTTTTTTGGTTAGTTTAATTTCTCCATCCTCTCCACCAAACTGATCGGCAAAACCATCGCTGAAAATGTAAATGCTATCACCTTCCTTCAGTATAAATTGATGGTTTGTAAACGGCTGATTATTTTCGCCCATACCTACAGATTGCTTGTCGGCTTTGGTTTCTACAAACTCACCATCCTTCAATAACCACAAAGGATTATTAGCGCCTGCCCATTCTACAACTTTTGTTTTTGGATTATAGGAGCATATAGAAATGTCCATCCCATCTTTTATTTCATTTTCACTTTTTGCAAAATTTTCAATTACAATTTCTGTTGTTTTATTTAAAATAGCTGCGGGTTGAACAAGACTAAATTCCCGAACAGCTCTGTTTAGTGCATTATGGCAAACCAAGGAAACCATTGCTCCTGAAACACCATGACCCGTACAATCGCAAGCAGCAAACAATACCAGATTATCAGTTGTTTCCATCCAATAAAAATCACCTGCAACAATATCTTTTGGTTTATAAAGTATGAATGAATCAATAAGATGCTGCTTAACTATACGTGCCGGGGGTAGAATTGCTGTTTGAATTCGTAATGCATATTCAATAGAATCAAGTATTTCACGGTTCTTTATTTCAACGATTTCTTTTTCTTGCTGAAGTTCCTTTGTACGCATTTGTACTTTTTCTTCGAGTAGAATGTTTTGTTCAGACAAGATTATTTGTTTTTCTTTTTCTTTTTCAATGTTCTGTTCCGAAAGAATTTTTATTTCTGAAAGTTGCTCCGTTAGTTCGTTTTGATTGAGTCCATTTCTTTTACCAATAATAGTAGCAATAGTTAGCGGAATTAGAATTAATCCTAAAATTCTGGAATATTCATAAAATCCAGATATAAAATTCTGAATTAATGGGCTTGAATTAACATTATAATTAGTTTTAGTGCCTATCATTATTGCCATTACAATAATAACAATGATAAAAATTCCGAATATAAAAAATAGTGCAGAGAAAAACCCATACTTAATAAATTTTACCTCCCATTTCTTTTTGCTGCTTCCCTGAAAAAGCAAGTAAATACAATTGAAAAAATTATACGACAGATAAAGAATGGAGATGGCTTCAATTCCGGAAGAAAATTTGTGAAATTCGAAAATAAATTGAATAAAAAATATCACAACAAGAACAATAGAAAAAATAGTTACAGGTTTTTTTGACCTGATTTTACCTGTTAATATAATTGAAAGATAAGTGGCTAAAAAACCAAGTGAATATGCTGATGATGCAGTAAATAGGGCATTAACAAATGAAGAAAGATTAATTAAATCAGTAAAAAGAGTAAAAGAAAACAGAATACAGAATATTGCGAAATAATAATTTTCGAGACTCTTTCTATAAAACAGAAATAAAATTAAAAGCACTATGCCTATTGCAAGATAAAAGCACGAAACGAAAATTGAAACTTTGGTTTTTGAATATTCCGATTTTGTATTGTGGTCCTTCCATTTTAATTCACCTATTTGGAAATTCCCATTAATAGACTGTGACAGCTCCGAATTAATTAAAATTATTTCAATTGTAGCGGCCCTTTCCTGAAAAGTGAAATAGGAGTACCCCTCTTCTTGTTCTTCAAATAAAACAAACCGTTTAGTTTTTAATGGCTTTATAAATTTGATAATTTCTTTACCATTAATTTTGATTCGGAACGAACCTTCATTTTTATAACGGAATACAAGAGTTCTATGCAACAAATTAGAGTCAACCTCAAAATTTGTTTTAAGAATAATTTTGTCCGCATCACCCGGGTCAATGGTATCCGGGGTGCATTTCAAATAATTGACAAGTTCTCTTTTGTCATTAAATAGCTTTGCATCCCAAGCATACACATCAAAAACACGTATATGGTAGAGGCTATCAGCACTTTTGTTTTTTTGCACAAGATGCTTCCCTTGCCCTTTCCAGCCAACATTTACATTGTCAGCAACACCATAAAAAGGTATTGTGATACAAAAAAATAAAAACAACAAAAATAAATTTGCTTTAAATTTTAGGTTCATTTTTTTAAAATAGTTCTCTATATTAGCGAAAAAAAAATAACAACGATGAAAAAATTTATTTTCCCATCACTAATTTTAGTTTTTCTTTTTAGTATTGTTTTGTTATTTAGAAACTCTGAAACACTCCAAGCTCCCGCATACATCCGCTGGGGACATCTCGTTATAGACTTTTTAACAACTTTCTTAATTATAAGAAGGTATAAAATAATTTATTCAAATAATGTTATACAGTTTGGAGACGCTTTTAAATATGGACTTAAAATTACGTTTTTCTATGCAGTATTTACTACAATTATTTATTTCTTCTACATAAAATTAAACGAGGACTCCTTCAGAAGAGCAATGGAGGCACAAATGAAAGCACAAATGGAGATGAGGTTGGAAATGGATGGTTCGCTTTCAGCAAGCATGGAAAAAACAATGAAAACAATGTTTACAATAATGTGTAATCCATTTGTTGTGACTGGGATCACCTTTATCTCTTCTTTAATCGGTGGTATTATATACTCCCTTATTTCAGCGGCAATTCTCAAAAGCAAAACGGTGGAAACCGAAAATTAGAACTAAATGGATGATTTGTAAATGCCTGTCGGCAGACATTTCGTTTTTATTTGTTTTCAGCAACAGGTAAATCATCAATCAAAAAAACAAAAATCTCTTTAGGACCGTGGGCTCCTTGTACCAATGTTTTTTCTATATCCGCTGTAAGGCTCGGACCAGTGATGGTCGAGATCATGGATGGAAGTTGGTTATTATATTTTTCACGGATTAATTTCAAGGCATCTTTGATAGTATAAACCAATTGAGAAGTATAGGCTACAACAATATGAAAATTTGCATACACAGGCAGGCGTCTACCAGAGGTTTGTTTGGATGTAATTACAATACTTCCTGTTCGCGCAACCAAACACTCACATAGTGTTAAACCAATATCGGTTTTTAAAAAATCACCTTCTTTATCAGAAAACTTTATTTTTCCTTTGTTTAATAACCCTTTGATGGCAGGTTCCAGGCAAAAAATATTTTTCCATTCATTGTCTTTAGCGATAAATGAAAGGTTTTCAATAAACTCATTTTCATTTTCACAGAAAATAAATCTCCCATTAAGTGCGGAAAAATTTTGCGCAAACTGTATTTCTAAAGGATCTTCTGAAGAAGTGAATATTTCCGATTCCGAATCCATATCCCCCATTTCACGTGGTAATTTGTGAATAAGTGCTTTCCGGATTTTTTTTAATACTTTTTCTTTTGATGTCGTGCTACTTTGCATGTTGAAATAAATTGAGCAAAAGCCAGTGTTATGTTAAATGTAAGATGTGAAATGGAAAATGTAGGTTTGGGCTTTGAGATTGGCTTTTAACCATCTTACATCTGCCATTTTACATTTTACATATCTCTAGTAATCTATTTATCGAACAAGAAATTTTTAAGAATCAAAACGATTACTCTTAAAACAATGTGTTTACAGGTTGTTCCGGCCCTTTGTCCGTTTTAGGTTTTTCTTCGTTCTTTTTCTCTTCTCCATTTAATGCAGGTTTTTCTGCAACAGACTGTTTCGCTTCTTTATCAGATGGTGCTGTTTTTTCGCCCCCTTTTATCAGGAGAACTTCTTCTTTATCAAAAGGGCGTTTACCAAAAATGTTTTCCAAATCTTCCTTAAAAATAACTTCTTTTTCAAGTAGTTTTTCCGCCAATTGTTTTAACAAATGTTTGTTTTTAGTAAGTATATCTTTAGCACGGGCGTATGATGTTTCAATTAATTTACTTACTTCCTCATCAATGGTTTGTGCTGTTTTTTCGCTGTATGGTTTCGTAAAACCATATTCGTTGGCGCCTGTAGAATCATAATAACTTATATTGCCAATCTTACTGTTTAAGCCATAAATTGTAATCATTGCATATGCTTGTTTAGTGATTTTTTCAAGATCACTTAATGCTCCGGTTGAAATTTTACCGAAAATAACCTCTTCAGCAGCGCGTCCACCAAGTGTTGCACACATTTCATCCATCAATTGTTCTGTAGTTGTTATTTGACGTTCTTCGGGCAAATACCATGCGGCACCTAATGAACGTCCACGAGGCACGATAGTTACCTTAATAAGTGGTGATGCATGTTCAAGCAACCAGCTTGTTGCTGCATGGCCTGCTTCATGATAAGCGATCACATTTTTTTCATGAACAGAAATAATTTTATTTTTCTTTTCCAATCCTCCAATAATACGGTCAACGGCATCTAAAAAATCTTGTTTTTCAATTTGCTTTTTATCTGAACGAGCAGCTATTAAAGCAGCTTCATTACAAATATTTGCTATATCAGCACCTGAAAAACCCGGGGTTTGCTTAGCTAAAAAATTAATATCAACCGAAGTATCTATTTTCAATGGCTTTAAATGAACCTGGAAAATCTCTTTTCGCTCATTCAGATCAGGCATATCCACATATATCTGACGGTCAAATCTACCTGCACGCATCAATGCTCTGTCTAATATATCTGCCCTGTTTGTTGCTGCAAGAATGATTACACCGCTGTTAGTACCAAAACCATCCATCTCTGTCAAAAGCTGATTCAATGTGTTTTCACGCTCATCATTTGCCCCTTGTGCCGGATTCCTTCCTCGTGCCCTGCCTATTGCATCAATCTCATCAATAAAAATGATACATGGAGCCTTTTCTTTTGCCTGGCGAAACAAATCTCTTACACGCGATGCACCAACCCCAACAAACATTTCCACAAAATCAGAACCTGAAAGAGAAAAAAATGGAACTTTTGCTTCACCTGCAACAGCTTTTGCCAACAAAGTTTTTCCTGTTCCCGGAGGGCCAACCAACAATGCCCCTTTCGGA
>JAHEYA010000155.1 GCA_023251855.1 Bacteroidota bacterium | reverse complement strand
TAAATTTTATCCGTTTCATCAAAACTGGCTAGGTGTTCACTATCTACATCCAAAACCAAAACTACTTCACCTGTTTTATCAAAAATTGGTACTACAATCTCCGATTTTGTTAAGGCACTACATGCAATATGTCCCGGAAATTGCGCTACATCCGCTACAATAATTGTTTGTTTTAGCTCCCAGCATTTGCCGCAAACACCCTTGCCATAAGCAATACGTGTACAAGCAACCGGCCCTTGAAAAGGACCCAACACCAATTCTTTTTTACCATCTACAGTTGATGAAAGTGTGGTTTTTATAAAATAAATTCCCACCCAAAAATAATCCATCGAAAATTTTAATGCTGCAATTATATTGGAAAGATTGGCAATAGTATCGCTTTCTCCCTCAACCAATGCTTTAATTTGAGGAATCAATGATTCGTATTTTTCTTTTTTTGTAAGTCCTGAAACTACTATTGATTCAGCCATTTAATTTTATTTAGTTCACAAAGATATGTTTTTAGGTGAATGTTTATTTCACCTTTCTAGTAATTGATGTAAGGCAAAATGCACAATCTTATTTATTTCGCCAACTACGTGGCTTAATAATCAGGGTGCATTGTTTGCTACTAAGATATTGCTCCTCTGGAGTAATCTGAAGTCCCAGAGGGACGTAATCTTGGTAGACAATATTCAATACACAGAGAACAAAGCTCCATGCGCCTACGCTGAAGCTTCAGCGCAAGCGTAAGGAGCGAAATATTAATTGCAATTTTTCTTACACCCAGTAATCCCTTTCTATAAAGCTCTAATACACTGAAATCTTTCTTTTTGAATCAAACCTCCTTTGCCTTTAATTTTTTTTATCTTTGCATAATAAATTATAAAAACAAACATCATGTTAAATAGTATTTTGATTGGCCTTTTTGGTCTTGGAGCTGGTGACGGAGTAGTTATTCTAATTGTTGTATTGTTGCTTTTTGGCGGCAAAAAGATCCCTGAACTTATGAAAGGTCTTGGTAAAGGAATAAAAGATTTTAAAGATGCCTCAAAAGGTACTGAAAGCGAAAACACCAATACTTCCACACCTGAGAAAAAAGACTAGTTTTAAAAAATTGGAGGCTTAGTGATTTGGGGATTTTGATCGTTATACTAAATTCTTCAATTCTCTAATTCTCTAATTCTCTATTTTATTAAATCTGTGAAAACCTATCGCTCACTTTCTGAAATTCAATCCGACCTGTTCAGCAATAAAATTACTTGTGTTGGCTTAACCAACTCCTATATTGAGCGCATCAATTCATCAAAACACCTCAACTCTTTTCTCGAAGTTTTTGAAAGCTCTGCTTTAGAAAAAGCCAATGCTGTTGATGAAAAAGTAAAAAATAAAACAGCCGGTAAACTTGCCGGAATGGTCATTGCACTGAAAGATAATCTTTGTTACAAAAATCATAAACTTTCTGCCTCCTCAAAAATATTGCAAGGTTTTGAATCACTTTACAGTGCAACAGTTGTTGAAAGATTACTTGCTGAAGATGCAATTATCATTGGCCGTTGCAACTGTGATGAATTTGCTATGGGTAGCTCCAATGAAAACTCTGCTTTTGGGAATGTTTTAAATCCTCTTAATATTAAATGTGTTCCCGGTGGTTCTTCCGGAGGCTCGGCTGCTGCTGTTGCTGCTGATCTTTGTTTGGCCGCACTGGGAACTGATACAGGTGGCTCCATCCGTCAGCCGGCCTCTTTTTGTGGTGTTGTTGGCTTAAAACCAACGTATGGAAGAGTTTCACGATATGGTGCTATTGCTTATGCTTCTTCTTTTGATCAAATAGGACCATTGACAAAAAACATTGAAGATGCCGCATTGATAATGGAAGTAATGGCTGGAAAAGATGAATACGATAGTACTGTTTCATCAAAACCGGTTCCTGCTTATTCAAAAAAATTGAGTAAAAATATACCTAAGATCCGTATCGCTTATTTGAAAGATTGTATTGAAAGCCCGGGACTTGATCCTGAAATAAAAGCCAGAATAACAGATATTATTAACAAACTTAAAACCTCCGGACATACAGTAGATGCAGTAGATTTTCCATATTTGGATTATTTGGTTCCCACTTATTATGTATTAACAACTGCTGAAGCATCCTCCAACCTGGCTCGTTATGATGGTATTACTTATGGATACCGCAGCAAAAATGCATCTGACCTGGAATCTGTTTATAAAAAATCAAGATCAGAAGGTTTTGGAGCTGAAGTAAAACGCAGGATCATGCTTGGAACATTTGTATTAAGCTCCGGTTATTACGATGCCTATTATTCCAAAGCACAGTCTGTTCGCAGATTATTAAAAAATAAAACAACTGAGATTTTAAATAATTACGATTTTATTCTTTTACCAACTACCCCCGGAACAGCTTTTGAATTCGGACAAAAAAGTGCCGACCCGATTGCAATGTACCTTGAAGATATTTTTACTGTACAAGCCAATATTACAGGGCTTCCGGCCATTTCTCTTCCAATGGGCAAACATTCCAATGGTTTACCTTTTGGTGTACAAATAATCGCAAAAAGTTTTGCCGAAAGCGAATTGCTCTGTTTTTCCAAACAACTGATGGATAGTTTCTAATTCGGTTGTTCTGGTAATGCCTTTTCCCAATATGTTTTTTCAATCACTCCCCCTCTCCTTTTTCAAGGAGAGGGGTTGGGGGTGAGGTTAAAGAAAATGACCAACTTATAATGGATATTAGTATATCCTTTATAGTCTACCACCATCAGCCTATTTCGTAGATTCGTATAATTATTCGTACTTCGTTGAGGTATCTTGTCACAATAACTTTGTGAATAAAATACAAATCCCACCCTAAACTTAACTTATATTTTTGGCTATCATTGCCCTGATTTGTCGGTATTATAGTGGTTAATAGCATTTTCCAATATCTTTTAGTTCATCGCTCCCCTCTCCTTGCGCCACCGCTAAAGCTATTGGTGGCACGCGGTTGGAGAGGGGCTGGGGGTGAGGTTTAAGTTAAAAACAGTTCAAAAATTTCATGAGAAACAATCTGCTCATCATTATACTCATCCTCTTCTCCTTCTTCTTTGGAGAGGCTTGGGGCGGGGCTTCCTCTTTTGCCCAGGTAGCTTATGCCCCCGACATGATGAAAGACGATCCCATTGTTGCCGCTCTTGACAGCTTATACAAGCTGGATCTGTTTGAAATGGGATATGCAAAAGTAAATTATCCCATAAATCCAAAATATAATTTTGCACTAGATTCTGTTCCTCATTATGACGATATGGTTTATGAAGCACGTATCGCCAAATTAGATGCCCTTTCTCCTTTTGATTTGCAGTATAACACTTATGTTCAGGATTACATCAATCTCTATATTTTTAACAGGCGTGAACAAGTGTCAAGAATGATGGCGCTTTCTCAATTATACTTTCCAATGTTTGAACAAATGTTGGATAAATACAACCTTCCTCTTGAACTTAAATACCTCGCCATGTGTGAATCAGCATTGAACCCTTTGGCTAAAAGCCGTTCAGGTGCTATGGGTTTATGGCAATTTATGTATCCTACCGGTAAGATATTCCGCCTCAAAGTATCTTCTTATGTCGATGATCGCTGCGACCCCTACAAATCAACCATTGCCGCATGTGAGTATTTTCAATACCTGTTTGGCATGTTTGGCAACTGGGAAATGGTGCTGGCAGCATACAATGCCGGACCCGGTACCATAAACAAAGCCATTCGCAGAAGTGGTGGTAAAAAAACATATTGGGGCATCCGCCCATTCTTACCTAAAGAAACACAAGGTTACGTTCCGGCATTTATTGCAGTAAACTACGTGATGAATTATACTTCCGAACATAATATTCATTCGGCTATTCCTAAAAAAACATTTTTGGAAGTGGATACTGTTTCTGTAAAAAAACAAATTTCGTTTGAACAACTGTCTACCTTACTTAATATCCCCGAAGATGAACTCCAATATTTAAATCCCGGCTACCGTAAACGTGTAATACCTGTATCACCTGATGAACCCAGCTTTGTAACACTACCCTCCAATAAAATTGGAGCTTTTATTAATAATGAAGCAATTATTTATAATTCCATGAAACGGGATACGTTAAGTTTGGAAAATGTAGTAATGCAGGAAACAACTCTTATACACACCATTAAACAAGGCGAACATTTAAGCAATATTGCTGCAAAATATGGCTGTTCGGTTTCTGATATTAAAACCTGGAACAAAATAACTTCTAACACTGTAAAGCCTGGAAAAAAGTTAACCATCATTACCTGGGTCAAAAAACCGATAGGGAAAACAGTAGCTTCTAAGTCCGGCAGCGATTCCACTATTGTTACTAAATTAACAGAAAACACTGAAATTAAAATTCCTGATGATGATGAATTTTTATATTACATTATTAAAAATGGAGATTCATTCGCCAAAATAGCTACTCTTCATAATACAACCGTTGATGAAATAAAACGACTCAATAATTTTCCTCCCGACTACCACCTTGAACCCGGAAAGGTTATTAAAGTTGAAGAATTATAGTATTTGAAATACATTTCTTTAACCACATAGAAACACAGAAACATAGAAATTTATTAAAAAGAAAATAAGTTTTTAATATTGCTTCTGTGCGAAGCGAAGCTTCTACTGTAGAACTTATACTTAAGAAAAACTATGTGCCTATGTGGTTTAATATCTAACTTAAAATTTAATGGGAAACGAATTTATCTTAATTTTGTACCCGAAATTATTAATACTTAAAAATACTATCCAATGAAAATTGAGAACAACATGGTAGTTTCTGTAAACTATCAATTATCTAAAAAAGATACCGATGAACAAGTTGAACAAACCAGCAAAGAACACCCTTTTGTGTTTATATTCGGCAATGGTGGTCTGTTAGAAGACTTTGAAACCAACCTGCTCAGCAAAAAAACCGGTGATACATTTGATTTTTTTATTGATCATAAACGTGGTTATGGTGTGCGTGAGGAGCAACACCTTGTTAATATACCTATTGCAGCATTTTTAGGTGAAGATGGTAAATTTGATGATGAAGGTGTAAAAGTAGGTGTTACACTTCCAATGGTTGATAATGAAGGTGCCCGCCTTTATGGTACAGTAATGGAAATTTCCAAGGACTTTGTTAAAATGGATTTTAATCATCCCCTTGCCGGACAAGATCTGCACTTTAAAGGAGAAGTGCTTGACGTGCGCGCTGCTACTAAAGAAGAACTGGCACATGGGCATGTTCATGGCGAACACGGCCATCACCATTAATCACAAAAAGCAAACGCTATTAGAAGTTCTAAAAATGTCTGATGCCTAATAATCTTCGCATTTTCAGCATTTCTTTATAATAAATTTACTAACTTAGAGTTTTCTTTGTGAACAATATTGCTGCATGAAAAAAATTCTCTTGTTATTTATTGTACTGCTTTATTGCAGTATCAATTCATTTGCTACACATAACCGTGCAGGAGAAATTACCTATCAGCACATCTCAGGCAGAACATTCAAAATAATAGTTACAACCTATACCAATACTCTAAACACAACGGCCGACCGTTGCGAATTAGTTATCTACTTTGGAGATAATGATAGTGCTACCGCCTCTCGTATTAATGGTCCGGCTAATCTCGGATGCCCCCCTCCTGCTAAAGATGGTGAATCAATTTCTCAAAATACAAAAAAAAATGTTTATGAAACTATACACACTTACCCCGGTGATGGACACTACACTATTACAGTGGAAGACCCTAACAGAAATGCCGGAATTTGTAATATTCCCAACTCTGTTAATCAATCTTTTTTTCTGTATTCCGAATTAGTAATTAACCTTTGGCTTGGAACAAACAGCTCTCCCACACTGCTCAACCCGCCTATTGATAATGCTTGTGTTGGAGAGTGTTTTGTGCATAATCCCGGTGCTTTCGATACGGATGGTGATAGTTTATATTATAGCTTAACCATTTGTTATGCTGACGGATCGCCAATCTTCGGATACACATTACCACCAAATTTGGCACTTACAGATATTGATCCCATAAAAGGTGATTTGGTATGGTGTTCACCAAACGCTATTTGTCAATATAATATAGCTATTTTAATTAAAGA
>JAHEYA010000154.1 GCA_023251855.1 Bacteroidota bacterium | reverse complement strand
TGGTGAAGGAACTCATACATCGCTGCTGAGTGAGAAAGGAAATTACATCATTGATAATTTTCAAAGCACTACTGTTCCTCGCGAAATTGCCATCTATACAACCAAAGGAAAAAAAATACAAAATGTCAAACAATCTGAAAACCCTTTGCGCGATTATAAATTAGGGCAGATGACTATTTTTAAATTAAAAAGCGAAAGTGGTGATGACCTGTATTGCAGAATGTTTAAACCTGTTGATTTTGATTCCACAAAAAAATATCCTGCAATCGTTTATTTATATGGCGGCCCAAATGTTCAGTTAATAAACAACGCGTGGAATGGCGCTGGCGATATGTGGCTACAATACATGGCACAACATGGTTTTGTTGTTTTCACACTCGATAGCAGAGGAAGCGCTAATCGCGGAAAAGCTTTTGAACAAGCACCTTTTCAACATCTGGGAACAATAGAAATGAAAGACCAATTGGTTGGTATTAATTATCTTAAAAATTTAAAATATATTGCCGCTGATCGCATGGGCCTTATGGGCTGGAGTTTTGGAGGTTTTATGTCAACCTCCATCATGACTCGTTATCCCGATTTGTTTAAAGCAGCTGTGGCTGGCGGCCCTGTTATCGACTGGAGCTTTTATGAAATAATGTACACCGAGCGCTATATGGATTCTCCACAAACAAACCCTGCTGGATATGCTGAATCAAAAGTGCTAAATTATGTAGATAACTTAAAAGGGAAATTAATGTTGATTCATGGAACTGCTGACAATGTTGTTGTTTGGCAGCACAGCCTAATGTTTCTTAAAGCCTGCATAGACAAAGGAAAACAAGTAGATTATTTTGTTTACCCAGGGCACGAGCACAATGTACAAGGCAAAGATCGAGTGCATCTGTTCAATAAGATCACGGATTATTTTATGCAGAATTTATAAAGTGAAAAATGTTAAGACTCTCTCTAAAATATCCACACGCAACACCCTCCCCTCTCCTTTGGAGAGGGGTCGGGGGTGAGGCTGTTGTTTTAACCGTTCTGTTTTTTCTCTTCTCCTTTTTCTCTCCCCTTTTTTCTCAAACCAATAAAACAGAATCTTTAAAACACCAATTTAGTATGGATTCTGCTCGTATTTATAGAATAAAACCTGTTCGCCCGATTGTTGGTTTAGACCAACGAAATTCTTTTTTAGGTAGAACAAAAGTGAATATTTCCGGATTGCAGTTGGGAGTTACGCTACTCGAAAAACACACCATGGGAATTGGTTTTTATTCTATATTAAGCAATAGAAAAAACACAAAACTGATAGGGGATAAAAAAGAAACACTCAACCAAAATTTAGAATTAAGATACATAACTCATTTTTATTATTATCCGATAATAGACAAAAAACATTTTGAATTGGGGTTTCCTATCGAAGCCGGAATAGGCAATTTCACTGTTAATGTAACCGATTCAATTGGTCGTTCTATGCCGGGCTTCCCAAGACCCAAGTCTCCAGTGTTAGTTTTTGGAGGTGGACTGAGCCTTAGTTATAAACCGATCCGATGGGCTGGAATTCATTTTATAGGTGGATATAGAGTTGTTAAAGACAATGCTACCAAACTAAATTTTAATGGTCCATTCTACGCTTTCGGACTTCAATTATACCTTCATGAAATTATTCAGGATTCAAGATATGCAATTAAAAAACACAATTATAAAAAGGATATAAAAACACTGAGCGCACAATAAAAATTAAATTTTCATCATGAGCAAAACCGACTGGTCACAGGCAACACAACCCGTACTAAAAAAATATAAAGGCAAAGCACATCCTTTAGAATACAAAAGCATTTACCAATTAGTAGTAATGGTAATTTTATCGGCACAGGATTCCGACAAACATATTAATCAAGTTGCACCGCCACTTTTCAGTGTTTTTCCAGATATGAAGTCTTTATCAAGAGAGAATGCCGAAGCGTTGTTTCCTTTTATCAGCAAGGTTCGCAATTTTGGTAACAAAGCAAAATGGCTCGTTGAATTAGCTCAAACAATTAAAGAGGATAAAAAAATTCCTCTTACTATGGAAGATTTAATAAAACTGCCAGGTATTGGCAGAAAGTCCGCCAATGTTATCATGCGAGAGGCTGGTGTAAAAGCCGAAGGTGTTATTGTTGACCTCCATGTGTTAAGAGTTGCACCACGTTTAGGCATTGCAATTGGTACCGACCCCAAAAAGATAGAGAAACAAATTATGGAGGTAATACCACAAAAAAATTGGGGCGATATCGGTATGGCAATTTCTTTTTTAGGCAGGGAAACATGCAGGCCAACTAACCCTAAACACAATGAATGTGTGATGAAAAACACCTGTGATTATTTTAAATCCTTACAATCATAAACGCTACATCACTAAACTTTTGATAACTTTATACTCTTCAACTGGCATCGTAGTTCAATGGATAGAATAGGAGTTTCCTAAACTTTTGATACAGGTTCGATTCCTGTCGAAGCCACAAAAATCTATGCAATAAAGGATTTCATTGTTTTTTTTATTTTTTAATTTCTTTTTCAAAAATCAATTCAGGACAATTATTCAAACAAGTTAGATACTAAAAATTGCTTTGGATTTGGAATAAACAGATCAATATGAAAAAAACATTTTTTAAAAAAAGAATTTTCATTATAGCAATAGTTCAATTACTTTTTAATCAAACGGAAACGAAAGCTCAAACATTTCAGTGGGTAAAAACCCTTCCTGGTAACTATTTCGATGCCCCCGCTTCAATGGTGCATGATTCAACAGGCAACTTATATATATCGGCTTTTTATTCGTCTTCTAGCCTTGATGTTGATCCTGGGGTTGGTGTTGTAAACTTTAGCCATGTTGGAGGCAATGATGCTTTTTTTGGTAAATACGATATTAATGGGAATTATATCTGGGCACATTCAATAGGTGGATTATACGATGATATATGCCGTTCGATAAAATTGGATAAACAAGGTAATATTTACATCTCTGGTGTTTTTGGGGACAATTCCAGTTTATCATCTACAATTGATTTTGATTTTGGCTCTGGTACTGCTAATTTAACTTCTGGAGCTTGGGGGGATATATTTATTGCGAAATATGACAACATTGGGAACTATTTATGGGCTAAAAAAATTGGCGGAACATCTAGTGAAGATTGTTGGAATATGGAAATTGATTCTAGTGGTAACATTTTTGTTGCTGGAGTTTTTCAGAATACAGTTGACTTTAATCCAGGTCTTGGAGTAAGTAATTTAACTTCCACAGCAACAGGATCAAACAAAAATGCTTTTTTTGCAAAATATGATAGCAATGGAAATTATATTTGGGCAAAGGCACTTACAGGATCAGGAAATACAATTACTCAATCTCTTACGATAGATTTATATGGAAATATTTACATTGCTGGTTCATATGGCAATGCAACAATAGATTTTAATCCGGGCTCTGGCGTTGCTAATTTAACTTCTTCTGTGGGGGGGAACCTTGACATATTTATGGCTAAGTATGATAACAATGGTAATTATGTTTGGGCTAAAAGTATTGGAGGGTCTGGTCAAGAGCAGGGTGTATTGTTACTTGACAAGTTTGGTAATTTATATTTAAATGGAAGTTTTAATAATACTATAGATATTGATCCTAATGTTGGTGTTGATAGCCTATATATTCAACCAAATTCATCAGCTTCTTTTATTGCGAAATTTGATACTTCCGGAAATTATCACTGGGCGAAATTTATTAATGGTGTCCATTCTCCATCTATGCGAATTGACGCTTTTGGTTACTTGTATATGAGAGGTGATTATTTGGGCACAATTGATGCTGATCCTGGTTATGGAATTGCAAATTTTAATACCACTTCTAGCGGCTCATTAATTATTACAAAATTTGATTCATTGGGCAATTATATTTATGGTTTTAAAATACCGGGTAGTGGCGGAGCATTTAATATTGACGACTCTTCGAATATAATTGTCTCCTCGGCTTTTTTTTCTGGAGATTTTGATCCTGGTCCTGGGGTTGTAAATTTAACCTCAGCTGGTCAAAATGATATTTTTATAGCAAAATATTCACAAGGATTTTGTAGTACTGTTGTATTGTGTGTTACAAGTGAATCTGATTTTAATTGTGTTAATACAGTTGGTTCAGCTAATGCTCTGTTATCAAGTGGTGGGCTTCCACTTACCTATCTTTGGGATACAAATCCAGTTACTAATGTTAATTCAATAAATGTATCATCACCAGGACTATATACGGTAATTGCTAATGATGTCAATGGGTGTGCACTATCCCGCTCAACCTTGATAAATGGTCCAGATACTTTGTCTGAATTTGATTTAAAGGCAAATCTAATTGCTTCTCCTTTTCGCCCAACCTTACCAACGACTGTTTGGTTGGATGGCTACAATGATGGTTGTACAGCGATTTCGGGCTCACTAAAATTGGTGTTGGATGCAAGTCTCATATTCCAAAGTGCTGTTCCTGCGCCATCTCAGGTATCAGGTGATACTTTAATTTGGAATTTTAATAATATAACTTATGATTCATTACACATTACTCCTCAAATTAATGTTACAACAAATTTATCTGCCAATATTGGTGACACTATTGTATTGCGTACATTTATTACCCCTTCGATAGGAGATGCTGCTCCAACAAATAACAATAATCTTTATCTCTTCCCTGTTGTCAACTCCTACGACCCTAATATAAAACAAGTATATCCGAAAGGGCTAGGAGCGCAAGGTCAAATTATGAATAATCAAACAATGACCTATTCTATTCAGTTTCAAAATACAGGAACCGCCAAAGCAATAAATATATTCATATTAGACACTTTAAGTTCAAATTTAAATGTCAACTCATTAAGAATTATTGGCTCAAGCCACACTTTACAGTCATACGTTTTATCTGGGAATGTAATTGAATTTATGTTTAACAACATTCAATTGCCGGATAGCCTTGCGAACGAAGCCCAAAGTCACGGATATTTATTGTATGAAATTGACCAAAATTCTAATTTGGTAAATGGAACTCAAATAAAAAACATTGCAAATATTTATTTCGACAACAATCCGGCAGTAGCTACCAATGCAGTTATTAATACAATAGACATGTTGGAAACAGGAACCGAAATAATAGCAAAAGAAAGGCTAATAAATTTATATCCAAATCCAATGAGTAACAATTTGATTGTTGAATTTAAGGAAACGTTTAACGGAATTGTTTTCATACAAGATATTCAAGGCAGGATAATTAATTCACAAGATCTTCAGCAAACAAACAAAGTCCTTTTTAGTACAGAAAATTTAGAAAGCGGAATATATTTTGTTAAAACAATTGACAAAGATAAAAAAACGACCATTTATAAAATCGTGAAAATTAGTCTTTGGTAACAATCACAGTTGAAAAAAAGGAACTAATTGACTGATTGGTACAGTTTAAATTGAATAAAATATCGATGTTATTTAATCAAGAGTTCGATATTTCGTCAGTGGAGTCCACACTCGCCCTCCGTAGCTCTGCAAGAGCGAAGGAGGGCTTTTATATTAAACTATTTATTCCCAATAAATGACACCCCAACAAAACGAAGCCATTGCAACAAAATGGTTTGACACTCCTTATTGAGAATAAATATTTTTTCCCAACGTATCGCTGAGGAAAACCACAATGTATCAGTCTCCTCGGTTTATCTTTATGCTACTGCACATGAAAGTGATAATTGGTAATTGGTGATACTCCTGCTTCTCCTGCACACCTTTTAAACTGTGAATGCGCAGGTTTATCTGCTGCTTCCAACCCATCTTATGCAAAGTTAAATTCTGTCCGCAATTCTATTTCGCAACATTTCGGAGCAGATTTCTGTAACCTTTCTGGATATAAAAAATTTACTCTGGCACTACATATTTCGGTTTTGAAAGGCAGCCACTTTTTTGATATTGATCACTTAGCAGGAATAGCAGGTTCCGCTGGAAGCGCTATGCTGATAGACTAAACAGCAATTTAATTTTTTAATATGAAAATTTAAAATACTTATTTTATATTTGTATGTATTTGAAAACGTAATTAAATCAGATTAAAATACGGGGCTAAATCCCGGAAGAACCATGAAAAAAATAATTTTATTTACAGCACTCTGTTCCGGG
>JAHEYA010000008.1 GCA_023251855.1 Bacteroidota bacterium | reverse complement strand
AGGCAATAAGTGGTGTAGTAGAAATACGAAATGTTTTAGGGCAATTACTTTATTCCGAATCACTAAAACCTGTTAGTGGTAAGCTATCTAAAAGTATTGATTTATTAATGTTCCCCAATGGTGTTTATTTTTTGCAAGTGAAAACAAAAGATAAAACTTTAAGTACAAAATTTGTAAAACAATGAGAGAATTCCTTTATAGCTGAATCGCTCCCCTCTCCGAGTTTATCCTGAGCCTGTCGAAGGAGAGAGGGGCTGGGGGTGAGGCTAAGAAACACAGACCAATTCATAATTGATTTAGCCTACATCTCCAATTTCAACCCATCGTATGCAAGCTCAATACCGGTAGGTAATTCCAGTTGTACATCAGCATGTAAACCAAGCTGGTGACTGATATGAGTAAAGTATGTTTTTTCAGCTTTTAGCTCCTGTGCCAATTCAATTGCCTGCTGTAAAGTATAATGTGATATATGAGACTCTCTTCGCAAGGCATTTAACACCAATACTTTTGAACCTTTTATTTTTTCTTTTTCTACATCCGAAATAAAATTTGCATCTGTGATATAAGTAAAATCATTGATTCTAAAGCCGAATACAGGTAGCTTATAGTGCAGTACTTCAATTGGCAAAAAATCAATTCCTTCAATTGTTGTTTTTTTATTTTCTAATAAATGTAAATTTATTTCGGGTATACCGGGATATTTAAAATCGCTGAATATATATGCAAACTCGCGCCTTATGGCTTCCTGCACACGAGCCGAAGCATATACATCCATTTTGCGTTTATGGATAAAATTAAATGCACGTATATCATCAAAGCCTGCTATATGGTCTTTATGCTCATGTGTAAAAACTACCGCATTGAGATTTTTAATTTTTTCGCGCAACATTTGTTGTCGAAAATCAGGACCGGTATCAATGATAACAGTTTTGCCTTTGTTTTCTATCAAAACCGAAGAACGTAAACGATTATCTCTTGCATCGGTTGATTGACAAACCTTACACGTGCATGAAATAAGCGGTACTCCTTGCGATGTTCCTGTTCCTAAAAAAGTTATTTTCAAAACAATTGATTTTTAATTTTTCCGAATATATTTTAGTCTATCGTACCCCTCTCCAAAAAATTACTTCCGCTTCCCTTCTCCTTTGGAGAAGGTGCCCGAAGGGCGGATGAGGTCAGAGGGGCTGGGGGGGAGGTCTTCATATTGGATATTCCTTTTACCTCACCAAAGTTACAATCCCTCTGTAATTATGTTTCTTGTTTTTATAATCAGTTACAACAACAACGTAAACATAAACATCTCGCTGCGCTATTTCTGCCCCGTGGTTTGCTTTTCCATCCCATGGCACTTTTATATCATCGGTAAAGAAAATAAAATTGCCCCATCGGTCATAAATGCTCATTTCAAATTCTTTAATAAAAATTCCTTTACCAGTAAAAGCATCATTAGTTCCATCGCCATCTGGTGTAAAAGCATTAGGGATATAAAATATAAAATCAGGATCAACAATAATGGTTTGATAGGCCGTATCAAAACAACTATACTGATTTGAAACTATCAGTGTTATATGATAAGTGCCGGTATCTTTATAGGTATGAGACAATGGATGTTGTATTGATGAGGTGGTAGTATCACCAAAATTCCAATTCCAAACCGTTGCTCCTACAGATAAATTGATGATCGAAATAACAGGATCAATTATTATTGTTGTTTGCGGTTGAACCCCGAAACTCGCATTAGGATTAGGATATACCGTGATGTAATTATTTTTTGTTTTTGTTGTGCTGCATCCACTGTCGGAAACAACTGTTAAAACAGGACTGAAAGTTACCACAGAAAAAAGGGAATCATTTTTATAGCAATGGTGTACATCGCTTTGTGAATTATTGGTTGGACTACCATCTTCAAAGTTCCATAGCCACTGCGTATTAAAGCCGGTTAGGATGGAGGATGTGTTTTGAAAAATAATACACAGCGGACCACACCCTGCTGTATCATTTGCAGTAAAATTTACAATCGGGTTTGGGTTAACAACACTTGTTTTAGTAATAGAATCCTGACAACCAAAGTTGGAGGTAACAAAAAGTTGAACCGGATAAAAACCGGGCGCAGCGTATAAATGAGAGGTGTTTTGATTTGTACTTAAAGAGCTACCATCTCCAAAATCCCATCTCCAGGTCTGAATGGTGTCTGTTGCAAGTATGGTGGAGGCATCTGCGAATTGAACAACAATACCATCACACACATTTGAACTGGTATATTTTGCAACAGGCAATGGGTGAACCACTACATTTTTTGTGATGGTATCTAAGCAACCATTATTGGAAGTAATGATTAAGGTAACACTAAATGTTCCCGGTGTTAAGTAGATATGACTGGGGTTTGGCGTAGTGCCTAATGGAGATGCATCTCCAAAATTCCAGGACCAGTTTGTAATCGCACCTCCTGAAACAGTTGATGAATCATGGAAATCCATTGGTTCGTGTACACAAACATTGGCAAAACTAAATTTTGCAATAGGTACAGGGAACATGGTAATATCTACAGTATCTGTTTTAAAACAACCCGATGAATCAGTTACTGTAAGCGTGTAAGAAGAATTGGCAGTTAAACAGGCAATTGGATTTGCATTGGTTGCATTGTTCAATCCGCTTGTAGGCGCCCATTGATAGGCATAAGGAAGGATGCCGCCTGTAGCTGATGGTGCGCCACCAATAGTATCACATGTCCCCGGGCATATTGAAAAATCCACCCCTGCATGCACTTTCAGAATATTTTTAACAAATAAAAAATTTGCACCTGCCTGAGAAAACACCCAAGCCGGTTCCATAGTATATTGTGTAACGCTTGGTGTAAGTACTTCTTGAGCAACGGCAATAAGAAATGTATCATCCGGGCACGGCAGTACAATATTTTGTGACCAGGCTGTTCCATAGCCTGTAACAGTTGTTACCAGCTGCCAAGGCTTTGTAATTGGTTTTAAATAAATGCGAATTGCTTGTCCGTTGCCGGTACCTGTTAAATTAAAAGACCTTGCCACATAGCGCGATGTATCAGTACTCGGACCATTGTAGGAGGAGGAGCTATTTATTCCCGGAACAGGATTTATTGTTGGGTTTGTTGCAAAAGGTCCGTCAACTCTAACCCTGCCTGCTCCTCCCGTACCGCCTGCTCCACCGCCTCCAACACCACCATTGCCACCGGAAACAGATATCGTTCCGGCACCAATTGAATTTAATTTTCCACCAAGTTCAATACCGCCACCCGAGCCGCCACCACCGCCTCTATATCCGCCACAGCCAACAACACCATTTCCGCCATTTGCATTTATTGTTCCGGAAGCAGAAAGTGTTGACGAAAAATAAGCATGGAAACTTGCTGCTCCGCCACCACCACCACCACCACCTCTATTAGTCCCAGGGCCCGCCACTCCTGCGCCTCCTCCTGAACCTCCGGCAAATGGCACTGATTGCATATTTCCATTTGCTTTCCCAAATTCCACTGTTGCGGGTGTTGTTCCATCGGATGCAAATCCACCGCCTCCATAACCATTAAACCCGCTTCCACCCCCATAACCACCAGGTTGACCATCTTTGCCACCGCCATAACCAAAAGGATGACCGGTTCCACCACCACCACCACCTTGATCAGAATTACAATTGGATTGACCTTTGCCTCCTAGTGCACCATTTAAAGCAATTCCGCCATTACCCGGTATTGCACATGCTGGTGGAGTAGAACCCGAACCTTCACCCGGTTGCTCACCTTCTAATAGTTCTGTGCCTCCGCCTGTAAACCCTGCACCACTGTGGTTAACACCTCCTGCACCGGGAGAGCAATTGGTAAATGATTCTGTACCACCACCACCGCCCCCAACTGCTCCATCAGTATTCTGCCCTCCGGGCGCATTCACAGAAACAGAAGCTCCGTTGTCAACAAAAACAGTTCCTCTGCTTATTAAGTGTATCGGTAAAAACCCTTGGTTCCCTGCACTAACAGGGTCGCAATCGGTTGAACTTACAGTAACTGCTGCTCCGCTATTTAAAATAAAATCACTCACAATCATCGCACCTCTTCGTGATCGTATTCCACCAGCACCACCATTACCAAGGATCAAAGCACCCGAAGTGTTGATTGCCGGCTGAGGCTGAACAATATAAAACATATCAGTATTAGTGGCATTGCTGCCATTCAATAGTACTTGTAGCGGGATCTGGAATGCAGGTGAAAGCAACTGCCAATCTGTTGAATTAGCATTTACCCAAGGCATCACAAAAATTTGTGTAGAGATCAGCTTGCCACTCCAACTAACTACAACCGGACCTATTTTTATTTTATTAGTATCTGCATTATTAACACAAACAACACGAACAGCATCTCCGGAATTGTTCGGATAAATCCCATCGGCTCCAAAATTAGTATCCTGGTTATAGGGTCCAATAATTTCAATATATGTATTCTGAGCAGGGCTGCCAATATCAGGAATAATATAAGAAATGGTTTGAGCCACAGCCTTTGTCCCGAACCCTCTAAAAATGAGAAAAGAGCTCGCCCCCAACAATTCTAAAAGAGAGGATAGAAAAAGAATTACTACAGTTGTAAAAAATGTTTTGCGAAAAAATTTTGTGGTCATTTCAGTAAAAGGGATTCAATTTTTTTGCACCACATTACCTCACCAGTGTAACAATCCCTCGGTAATTATGTTTCTTGTTTTTAAAATCAGTGACTTTAACAACATAAACATACACATCGCGTTGCGCCATTTCTTCTCCATGGTTTGCTTTACCATCCCATGGACGTTGAATATCTACTGTTTCAAAAATCATATTGCCCCAACGATCAAAAATCATCATTTGAAATTCTTTGATAAAAATTCCTTTGCCCGTGAACGTATCATTTATACCATCGCCATCGGGTGTAAACGCATTTGGAATATAAAATATAAAATCAGGCTCAACAATTATGGTTTCATAGGCAGTATCTCGGCAGTTATACTGAGTTGAGGTTATCATCATTATCGTATAAGTTCCGGTATCTGCATATAAATGCGACAATGGCTGCTGAACGGATGAGCTAGTGCCATCACCAAAATTCCAGCTCCATACCGTTGCTCCTACTGATAAATTTGTTATTGAAATGCTGGGATCTGTAATGGATACTGTTTGTGGCTCAACGTTAAAATTAGCAGTGGAACTAGGGTATACAGCAATATAATTATTTTTTACCAACGTGGTAACACATCCGCTATCAGAAGTAACTGTAAGGGATGGAGAATAAAACACCGGCGAATACAGCGAATCGTTAACATAACAGTGAACCAAATCCTGCGAGTTGCTTGAAGGGCTACCATCTCCTAAACTCCACAACCACTGTGCATTATTCCCTGTGGAGGTATTATGAAACGTAGTGCAAAAAGGTTCACAACCAATAGTATCGCTGGAAAACACAACAACCGGATTAGGGTTTACAAAACTAGTTTTTGTGATCGAGTCGACACAACCAAATGTAGAAATAACAACTAACGTAACCGGGTAGGAGCCCGTAACAAACAAGTGTGTTGCGTTTTGACCTATTGATAAAGGACTTCCATCGCCAAAGCTCCATGCCGAAGAAAAGATGGTATCAGATGCCGGTATAGTTGATAGATTGGTAAATTGTGTTGTAGTTCCCTCACATACATTGGTGGTACTGTATTGTGCCACAGGCAAGGGGTGTACGATCACATTTTTTGTAATGGTATCTCTACAACCATTGTCGCTGATAATTATTAAAGAAACAGTAAAGGTGCCCGCTGAGGTATAGGTATGGTTTGGGTTTACAAGAGTAGAAAAAAGTGTTCCATCACCAAAATCCCATGCTCTGCTTGAAATAATGCCACTTGATATAGCTGATGAATCATTGAAGTTGATTGGCTGATGCAAACAAACATTATAACAACTAAACTTGGCAACAGGCACAGGGGATACATGAATAGTTATGGTGGTTGTGTTTTTGCATCCTGTAATGGTGTCTCTGCCAATAATGGTATAGGTTGTTAAAGAGGATGGATTCGCTGTAACACTAGTACCAACTGTATCACTTAAGCCTGCAGGAAGATGCCATACATAAGCGTTTCCTCCGGTAGCGGTGAGTGCTGTGTTTTCTCCATTACAAATGGTAGTGTCACCGGTAACAACAACTAATAATTGAGGAACATTAATAGCTACAAAATCTGCATTATTTGTGGTATCACATTCCAAAAATGTCGTTGTTGGTGCTCCTGTGGCAACCGAACCATCATCATTCACAAATACATAAAATGTAGCTGTAGTTCCCGTAAAAGGAACTGCAACTGTATCTTTTATACAACCCCCTGCCGCAAGTGCCGTTGCTTCAGGAAACACCGAAATTAGTGTACCACCAAACAAAGGGTTTCCATTATAAATGGAAACACTGTAGGGCGAAGCTGATATTTTACTTCCATTATTACAGATTGTAAATTCAACAATCACACTATCCGTTTTTTTGCAATAAATAACGGTGTCAATGTTCACAGTCATATCTGCAAGCGGTATACAGATGGTGTTCCAGTTAACATCATATATTGGAGATTGGGCCAAAAAGCCATTTAGCTTTGGAAGTAATGCGGAATTCTGTTGTTGTATTGGAATTGTAAGATCATCATTTACATTCACAACACTATAAGAATCCTGGTTCATTACTTTTCTTGAACCTACCCACTGATTGGTGCTACTGTTATATGCTTTTACTTTTCCGGCAGATCCACCATTGCCGGATGCGCAAGCACAAACAATATTTACCTGCCCATCTCCATCCACATCAACAATTGTTGGGAATTCACTTCTTGTAGCTGAGCCGCATTGTATTTGAGCTTTCACGTTTCCCGTTGCCCCGTCCCAAACAAACAGGTTATTTTCATCTCTATACACAACCTCTACCGCTCCATCACAATCAAAGTCAAATACCGACCCGGTGGTGTGTTGTGAACCATCAACAATTGTTTTAATCCATTTTTGGCTTAATGCAAAAGGAGAAACAGTGACATCAACCACCACATATATATCAGACCCTCCGGCTCCAATTTCAGGGATTCCATCATTGTCATAATCTGCAATATTTGCCCTTCCTCCTCCACTTGTGCCGGGCATATTAAATGTATTTCCCAATTGCAATCCGGTTCTTGGATCCCATACATAAATCTTTCCGTTTGATACAACAACTACATCTAGCTGTCCATCCAAATTCATATCCGCAACACTGGTAAAGCCATCATCTAAAGAGCCCGGAAGACTATTCGCAATTGGGGTAATTGTTGCAGTCCCTATATTAACAGAATAAACAACATTTCCACAAACCAGTTCAAGACCTGCACAATCAGGGCAATAGGAAGCCGGTAGAACATCTGCAGCAACAGGCATTGCTTCGGGAGAGCCATTAGCACCAGGGTTTTGCCCTGTACTTCCTGAGCCGGCAGCAATTAAGGCACCGGTTAGTGAATGATAGATTCTGTTATCTTTATATACTTCAGGAACACCGTCCCCATTAAAATCGGCAATTCCGATAATAGATTCAGATGTGAAATTGGTGGAAGGGGGCGTATAACCTACTTTAGGAGTTCCATTATTTTCAAAACACCTTATTTTATTATCGTTGGTAACTACATAAATTTCGCCAAGCCCGTCACCATCAGTATCTCCAATAGCAATAGCATCAACATGATCGTCAATTGGTGGACAAGTTATTGTAACTTCTGTAGCTCCTGTTACTCCATCTAAAACATACAACTCATTTACTCCGCTTTGATGGCAAACTACTTCTGGCGTACCATCACCATCCACATCCCCAACCATCATGGTAGAACGGGTAGAAACATCAATGGTCGATTGCCAGATATTGTTTAAATTAAAAGAAGGATTTACAGGCGCACTGCTGCAAGCAATAACTGGTTTTCCATAAAAAAAAGTAGAACAAGCGGGATTTCCGCTACATTGCGGATCATAACAATCAATCAGCCCATCGCCATCATCATCAATACCATTGTTGCAAATTTCCTGAGCAAAACCCGCAAGTGATAAACAAATAAATGTAACTGATATTAGAATTCTTTTTTTTAACATTTTAACACTTAATAAGTTTGTTTGTTTTTGCAATATAACAACTATTCATTGGAGGATTAACGCACCAAAATAGTTGCATGCTTTCACCAGATGAAACTATCTGGTCAGTAAAATATAACCGGTTTCAACATACGTTTTGCCTTCAATACCTATGGCGTTAAAAATAAAATAATAAATTCCGTTTGAAGCAAGCAAACCGCTTGCTGTTCTACCATCCCATCCTGAAAGTGGTGCACTCCATTCATACATTTTTTCGCCCCATCTGTTAAAAATGCTGGCAGAAAGAATAGTCAAGTTGTGTAAATTAAAATTGAATATATCATTCACCCCATCGCCATTTGGTGTAAAAACATTGGCGTAAGTAATATCAGAAGAGGGATTAACATGTATAGCAAATTTTGCGGTATCCCGGCAACCATTAACATCAGTTGCAATAAGCATTACTGTGAAAACAGCAGTATCAGTGCCTGCATTATAAAATACATGATTGGGATCTGTTGTAGTTGAAGTATCATTATCACCAAATATCCATTGATAAGTGAGCCCTGTGCCTACACTCTGGTTGGTAAATTGAACTGCCAGCGGGTCAAGCCCTGAAGTTGGGTTTGCAATAAAATTTGCAGTAATTCCGGCTCCAATTACATTCACAACTGCTGAATCAAAATTTGTACACCCTGCGGCATCGGTTAATGTTAAATAATAAGTAGTGTTAGATATAACATTGATTGCTACTGGATTGGAAAAAGTTGGATTATTCAAACCTGCAGCAGGTATCCAGGAGTAGGTATAAGGTGTTGTACCTCCAGTTCCTGTTGGGGTACCTCCTAACAAAATATCCTGTCCTTTACAAAGAGCGTTATTCCCATTACCCGCATCAGCAAATGGACCTCCTGAATTAAACAGAACCGAAACCGTATCAATATCCTTACAACCGGCAGCATCTGTAACAATTATAACGTAATTAGTAGTAAATGTAACCGTGGCCAAAGGGTTAGCAACATTAATCTGATTTAATCCAGTTACAGGTATCCATGAATAAATGTAAGGGGGAGTGCCACCAAAAGTTGTAGGAGTGCCGCCCAACAAAAGAGTTCCTCCGGTACAAAGGCTATCATGACCAAACCCAGCCTCCGCATGTGGCCCGGAGGGGTTATATGTTAAATGAACGGAATCAATATTCTGACATCCGGTACCATCAGTAACAGTGACAGAGTAGCTTGCATTTGCTGTTACGGTTGAGGTAGGATTGGCTGCCAAAGGGTTATTTAAACCGGTTACAGGTGTCCATGAATAAGTATATGGCGATATTCCACCTGTTCCTGTTGGGGCACCTCCAAGTATGGTAGTTCCACCTGTACACAGTGTATTATTAGCGAAACCGGCATCTGCAAAAGGCCCGGAGGAATTGAATGCGAGATGAACCGAATCTGTATTTTGGCAACCCGCGGCATCAATAACGGTAACGGAGTAAGTAGTGTTTGCTGAAATTGTAGCAACCGGGTTGGCAGAACTGGGATTGTTCAACCCCGTAGCCGGAGACCAAATATACGTATATGGAGGTATTCCGCCTGTGCCGGTGGGGGCAGCTCCAAGAAAAATAGCTCCACCTGTACACAAGGTATTATTTCCAAATCCGGCTTCGGCATAAGGCCCGTTAGGGCTGAATAAAACGTAAACCGTATCGCTGTTTTGACAGCCAAGGGAGTCGGTAACGGTCAGAATGTAAGTGGTGCTGCCGGTAATGGTAGCAAAGGGGTTGGCAATGGTTGAACTAGTTAAACCGGTTATAGGTGCCCATGAATACGTGTAAGGGGCGGTACCACCAATTGCTGTAGGGTTTCCACCTAATAGAATACCACCACCGGTGCATAGAGTATCAGAGCCAAAACCTGCTTCTGAGTTAAGATAGGGAACTGTAATAATTGTTTTTATGATAGAATCCTTACAACCAAAGGCCGTAAATACCACCAGTTTAACATTGTAATTTCCTGGTGGATTGAACGTATGACTGGGGTTTGGGGAATTATTCAAAGGGGTGCCATCTCCAAAATTCCATGACCAACCATTGATGGAGCCATTTGAAACACTTGATGAATCAGTGAAATGCACTGTTTGGTTTGAACAATCATCTACAAAACCAAAATTTGCAATCGGTTTGGGATATACCTGAACTGTAACTATGGCCGCATTGTGGCATCCGTTTATTGTATCGGTAGCGGTAACGGTATAAGTAGTAGTTATTGTTGGGTTGGCAATAACAATGTTTCCAACCGTAGTATTTAAACCTGTGCCGGGGAACCAAACATAAGAATTGCCTCCGGAGGCAGTAAGTGTTGTTTGTTCTCCCGTACAATTAATTGTATCACCAGTAACAGCAACAAACAAAACAGGAACAATAATTCCTGAAGAGTCAACATTGTTTAATGAATCGCATTCCAAAAAAGTGGTTGTAGGAGCATTAACAGGTACAGTGCCATTATCATTCACGTATCCATAAAATGTAGCTGTTGTTCCGGTAAAAGGCACAAAAACAGTGTCGTTTCTGCAAAGTCCGGGAGTAAAGGCAGGTGTAACAGGGAATACTGATATTAGTGTTCCGCCTGATAAAGGATTACCGTTATATACCGATACATATACCGGAGAAGAAGTTGTTTTAATTCCAATATTACAAAGCGTTAAAATAAGTTCAACACTATCCTTTTTTTTGCAATAAACAACTGAGTCGATAGTTATTTTCATATCAGCAAGTGGAATACAGGTGGAATTCCAGTTTAAATCATATATAGGAGATTGCATTAAAAAACCGTTAAGTTTACGAATTGCTCCATGATTCTGTTGTAGAGGAGGAATAGAAAGATTGTCATTTATATTAACAACACAATAGGTATGCTGATTCATTACCTTTCTAGAACTCACCCATTGATTTGTATTGCTGTTAAACGCTTTTACTTTTCCTGCATCTGCCCCATTTGAAGATCCGCAAGCACAAACAATATTAACTTGTCCATCCCCGTCCACATCTACTATTGTTGGGAACTCACTTCTGGTTGCCGAACCACATTGTAATGTGGCCTTTACCGCACCGGTGGCCCCGTTCCATACATATAAATCATTTTCATCTCTGTACACCACTTCTACTGATCCATCACAATCAAAATCAAATGCAGAACCTGTTGTATGTTCTGAATTATCTACAATTGTTTTAATCCATTTTTGGGATAAAATATTAGTTGCTGTATCTACATCTACCACTACGTATCGATGATGTCCTCCAACCCCTATTTCGGGCAATCCATCATTATCATAATCGGCAATATTTGCCCTTCCGCCCCCTCCGGTATTTGGGATTGTAAATGTATTTCCCAGTTTTAAACCGGTTCGTGGATTCCAAACATAAATTGTTCCGTTAGATACAACCACTACATCTAATTTACCATCCAAGTCCATATCGGCTACACTTGTAAAACCATCTTTTAATGAGCTAGGAAGGCTATTAGCAATCGGGGTGATAATTGTATTTGCATTATTAACTGAATAAACTCTGTTTCCACAAACAAGTTCAAGCCCGGCACAATCCACGCAGAAGTTTGTAGGTAATACATCTGCAGCTACAGGCATTGCAGCAGGTGCTCCATTGGATCCCGGATTATTTCCTGTGCTTCCCGAGCCTCCTGAGCCAAGCAAAGCTCCTGTTAAAGAATTAAAAATTTTATTATCTATATATATTTCAGGAATTAAATCTCCATCAAAATCAGCAATAGCGGGAAGGGATTCAGAGGTTGTGCCAATATTTATTGGCACAAAACCAACTTTGGCAGTTCCATTATTTTCGAAGCACCTTAATTTCGCGTCACTGGTAATAACATATATTTCTCCAAGCCCATCGCCATCTGTATCTGCAATAGCAATAGCATCTGCGTGGTCGTCAATGGCCGGGCAGGTAATTGTAACCTCTACAACCCCGGTTAGACCATCTAACACATAAAGATTATTGGCATTGTTTTGATGACAGACCACCTCCGGTACTCCATCGCCATCTATATCTCCCACCATCATTGTGGAACGTGTCGAAACATTTACAGATGATGTCCAAAGATTACTTAAACTAAAAATTGGATTTGAAGGTGTTCCACTACAATTTACCGGAGGCGATCCATAAAAAAAAGTAAAACAAGCAGGATTTCCGCTACATTGCGGATCATAACAATCAATCAGTCCATCGCCATCATCATCAATACCATTGTTGCAAATTTCCTGAGCAAAACCCCCAAGAGTGACAACAATAAACAAAAGTAATATAGATAGTGTTTTTTTTAACATGCAAAAATTAATTTTAAAGCGAGGCAGAAAGGTAAATAAAAAAACTGAAATATTTGCACAACTATCTGTATATACATACATTTGAGTATTCAAACCAATTTGTTTTGGGACTTGCTTAGTATAAAAAGACTACGAAAATGATAAAAATAATTTATAGTACACTTGCTCCAGCTATTGTAATTACTGCATTTGCATTCGCAACACCGGTGCTCCCCGAAGACTTCACATACACTGTTGATGTCAAAAAATCAACTGCCATATGGCTGGGTAAAAAATTAACGGGGGAGCATGGAGGCGGAATTAGCCTTTCAAAAGGGATAGTGATTTCTAATGGAAAAAAAATAACAAGCGGTTCTGTTGAATTTGATATGAATTCTATGACCAATACTGATATAGCAGATAAAAAATGGAGCGATAAATTAATTGAACATTTACGAAATGATGACTTTTTTAGTGTAGATAAATACCCAACTTCAAAATTTGAAATAACCAAAGTGCAAAAAAAAGATGCTGATTATGAAGTTACTGGAAAGCTTACCATTAAAGGAGTTACAAATGAAATAAATTTTCCGGCAATGATAAAAATGGACGAAAAAACATTGGTTGTAATTGCTAAAATAAGTATTGATCGTACTAAATTTGATATAAAGTATGGCTCCGCTGACTTTTCTGATAAAATTGGCGACAAAGCAATAAACAATAATTTTGAACTGAATGTAAATTTAGTTGCCGAAGCTGATGTAAAATAAATTTTACCCTGCCCAACCTTCTCTATCCAGGCTACGGTATTGAATGGCTTCTGCCAGATGGTTTGTTTCTATTTTTACACAACCATCTAAATCAGCAATGGTGCGTGCTACCTTTAAAATCCGATCATACGCTCGGGCTGATAATCCTAATTTTTCCATAGCTGTTTTAAGCAATTGATTTCCTGTTTCATCAATTTTGCAAATTTCCCGCAATTGCTTTGAACTCATTTGTGCATTACAATGTACTCCGTGATTCTTGACATACCGTTTTTCCTGCACTTCGCGTGCTTGAATTACCCGAGTTCTTACGCTCGAACTTTTTTCTGACAAGCGCTCTGCAGCCAATTCATTATAGGATACCGGTGTTACCTCCACATGAATATCTATTCTGTCCAACAATGGGCCGGATATTTTGTTCAGGTATTTTTGTACTGTTCCCGGAGGACAAACACACTCTTTTTCAGGATGATTGTAAAATCCACAGGGACAAGGGTTCATAGCTGCAACCAACATAAAACTTGCTGGATATTCTACCGAAAACTTAGCTCGTGATATAGTGACCACCCTATCTTCCAAAGGCTGACGCATTACTTCCAAAACAGTACGTTTAAACTCGGGCAACTCATCTAAAAATAAAACCCCATTATGTGCTAGTGAAATTTCACCCGGCTGTGGCACACTGCCTCCGCCTACAAGAGCGATATCAGAAATAGTATGGTGTGGTGAGCGAAATGGTCGTGTAGAAACCAGTCCAACATTTTTTCCCATTTTGCCTGCAACACTATGTATTTTAGTGGTTTCAAGCGCCTCATGTAAATTCATGGGTGGCAAAATAGTTGGCAATCGTTTTGCAAGCATTGTTTTACCTGCACCCGGAGAGCCTATCAATATTACATTGTGGCCACCTGCAGCTGCAATTTCTAAAGCTCGTTTAATATTTTCCTGCCCTTTTACATCTGCAAAATCAAATTCGCTTTCATTTATTTTTGAAAAAAATTCATCGTTGGTATCTATGATGGTTCGCTCCAACTGAATTTTTTCATTAAAAAAATCAATCACTTCGGTTATCGTTTCTACACCATATACTTCCAAGCCATCAACAATAGCAGCTTCTCTGGCATTTTGTTTTGGCAAAATAATTCCTTTGAATTTTTCATCACGGGCTCGCAATGCAATTGGCAACACTCCTTTAATGGGTTGCAAACCGCCATCCAAAGAGAGTTCACCCATAATAATATAGTTGCTTACTTTGTCCCATTGTATTTGTTCGGATGCCGCAAGTATCCCAACAGCTATCGTCAGATCGTAAGCAGAGCCTTCCTTTCGGATATCAGCAGGTGCCATATTAATAACAATACTCTTACCGGGAATTTTAAAGCCAATGTTTTTTAATGCTGCAGCTATCCTTTGCTGGCTTTCTTTTACAGCACTGTCAGGTAATCCAACAATAAAAAAATTTACACCGGGATTGATGTTTGTTTCAACAGTTACTGTGGTGGCGTTTATTCCGTATACGGCACTACCGTAAGTTTTTACAAGCATCTTTAAATTTGATTACAAATTAATTTCAACGAAATGGATTAAGGAGTGGATTATTTTAATGTGTATTTCCTGCGCCCTGTCAGCATATTTACTATGCGGTGCACGAATCTCAATATCGCAAAGGCTCGCCATTTTGCCACCACCTTTTCCGGTTAAACCGATCACGATCATTCCTTTTTTTGAAGAGGACTTAATAGCATTAAGAACATTTTTTGAGTTGCCACTGGTACTGATAGCAAGCAATACATCTCCTTTGTTTCCAACACCTTCAATGTATCTTGAAAAAATATTCTCAAACCCATAATCGTTTCCAACGCATGAAATGTGAGAAGGATCAGAAATCGAAATAGCCGGCAATGCCTTTCTGTTTTCACGAAAGCGACCACTTAACTCTTCTGCAAAATGCATTGCATCACACATAGAACCTCCATTGCCACAGGAAATTACTTTGTTCCCTTTTTTAAAAGCAGTAACAAGTACTTTCCCTGCTTTTTCAATCGCAATTAAATTTAAAGGGTCTGAAACAAACTGTTGTAGAAGCTCTTGTGCTTCTTTAAAGTTTTTTTCGATAAGAGATTTGCTCATGAATATCAGAAAATTAGTAGGATGTATGTCGGTGCGAATGTACGAATAATGAATTGTTCAAAGAAAAACGTATAATCTCTGGCCAAATTTGCTCGTTCTTTATGGATGCGAAATTAAATTCTTTTTGGCTACCATTTGAAATTATTGTGGATATTTATACATTTGCTCAAAATTTTAATTAATTTGCGCTTCAATAATTCTTCAGATATGAAAAAAACACTTTTTGCCTTCATTTTGTTTATTAATTCAGCGATTGCTATTTATGCGCAAACAGCTAAAAAACCAGGTGAAGATGTTAATTGTTATTTAAAATGGCAACAAAAATTTGAGATCAGAGGAGCAGACGATGTTGCAGATGGAAGCTATCCGGATATAATTGTAACGTTCAGAAATGGTGGCGAAGCAGAATGTTTTAACGGAAAATGTGATGTAGAAAAAGGGAAAATAATTGCGATATATACAAAATTAGAAGATGGAAAATTTGAGCAGGTAAATAAAAAGTTTAAGTCGGGCTTCCCAGCCACCATTACTAATGGTATGTCGAACACTATATTAACACTGGACAACGAACTAATTAATGTTTTGTTTGTAAAAAAGATTAAGCCTAAAAAAGCAACTCCACAAAAAGCGGCTGATCCATCAGAAGATTAAAATTTCCTATAAAAAAATTTAAAATTGGGTGTGCTTTTTGTTGATTAAAAATCACATTTATATTAATTGCCCTTTTATGAAAAATATAGTTTATCCTTTAATTTTATTGATTTTTTCAGCTTGTACAAGCGAAAGTCAAAATGA
>JAHEYA010000153.1 GCA_023251855.1 Bacteroidota bacterium | reverse complement strand
AAGTTTTCCCCCCGGCTCCCGCACACGCATCCACAACACGCATTCCGGACTGTACATTTAAAAATTCAGAAACCATCTGAGAGGATGCATCCTGAACTTCAAATAATCCTTTATGAAATGCTTCTGTTCGAAAAACATTACGTGGATATTTTAGTTCTATCGCATCAGGCGACCAACTGATAAGTGAAGCATCAGTTATTTTTTCTTCCTCTAAAATAGTTTGTAATTCTTTTGGGGTGGTCTTTAGAGTGTTTGCGCGCAAAATAGTTGTTGGTCGCTGATTGAGAGCACGTATTACCTTATCCCAGTTTTTCCCTAACTCTTTTTCACCCATTATATCCAGCCAGTCCGGAATTGATTCCCGCACTTTTCTGATCTTATGAAATTTTTCAAGTTGTGAAATAATTTTATTTTCATTCAAACTTTTAAAATAATTGCTTTCCGGTAATTCATATCCGTCAAAAACTAAATAGGTGCCGAAAATAATCCACAAATTTTTATCCGTCAATTTACCCTCAGCTCCTGAAGCTGCAAACAATAATCGCCAGTTACGAACCATATCATAAGTTACATCGGCAACAAAACTTCGCTCCCGGACATCCCAATTTTTATGGGCGCGCATTTCTTTTTCAATTGCTTTGTCAGCATATTCATCTTTTTCAAAAATATCTTTCAGCGCAGCAAAAACAGCTTTGATATGATAGGAGTGGTGTTTTAAATAAAATCGTTTTGTCATATAACAAAAGTACTATTTTATTAAAGGCAGTAGTTTTTATGTAAAAGCAAAAGTGATTTGTTTTTTCTCTTTTGACTTTTCTCTCTTTTGACTTTTGATTTTTTTCTCTTTTGACTTTTTACTTTTTTCTCCTTTAACTTAACACTCTAATTATTAATTTTGTCCTATGATCGATCTGACTAAAATAGATACCACTATATATGTAAGCGGTTTTGCAATTCACCAACCTGTAACTGTTTTTACCGATTATCTGATTGCAATAGTAAGTTTTTGTTTTTCTTTTCTACTGAACACCTCTGCTTTCAAAGATGAAATCACAATTAATTGGAAACGTTTTTTTTTACTTTTAAGTATCGCTTCGTTTTTGGGTGGGTGTTCACATGGTTTTTTTGCGATTCATGATGGTGCGGGTTATAAATTATTCTGGCTACCCATGCAAGCGCTTAATATTATTGCGGTTTATTGTGCACAACAAGCAACTTTATTTTCAACATTAAAAAATCCGGATAAAAAAAATTTTTGGAAATGGAGTTACAAAATTCAGCTATTAATTTTCTTTGTCGCTGTTTTTATTTTCCAAAATTTTATAGTGGTTGTTATTGATACCACAATTGGTATGCTACCTATTATGATTATTCATTTTCTGGAGGCTAAAAAAACAAATTCAAGTGCTTGGGTTGCTTATGGAATTTTAGTTTTATGTTTTGCAGCAGTAGTCAATGCCACCAAATTTTCTTTCCATGTTTATTTTAATTATCTGGATATTTCCCACATATTAATTATAATACAATTGTCATTCATGTTTATCGGAATAAACCAAAAAGCAAAATCTACTATTGTTTTTTCTAAAGTGTAAAACTTTTCAATTTATCTTCTCAGAATCGTCTTCATTTCTTTTCCAATACCGATAAATGCCTGATGATTCAATGGGAATTCAAAGAACACATGCAACATACTCAATAGAAATAAAGCGTAAAATCCAATCGTATAACTAAATAAATAAAGAACAACCGATACTATCCATAAACCAATAATTAGTACCATACGATTTTTTGAGATCTGGTTCCATTTAATAACTGTCGTTTTTGAAAACCAGTTTAAATAATGATATGTGTATGAAAATGCTATAAAACGCATTACTGCAATAGCTTTAGTTCCAAAAAACAATGCTTCATCATTCAATTTTAAATCTCCAAAACCAAACGCATTATATAATGTAGTATTTAGTATTCTAAAAAAGGTATATGCTTTTTTCCCATATTCACTTACGGGTATTCCAAAATTCACTGGTACATATATAAAGAACATAATAGCACAACCAATAAAAAAAAACAATGACAATATTCCCGATACACTCCTGGTTTTTAAAGCCCCCAATAATATAAATGCTCCTGTAAACAGGTATACATGAATTATGGTTGGTAACCATACTGCAAATAATATATAGAGTAGATCCGGATACCTGTTTAAATTTAACATTACTGAAACAACAAATGTTAAAAACACAAGCAACAATTTTACACCCAGTTTTTCTACAAACAATATTATAAGTGCATATACAAAACCGGAAAATAAAAAACTACCTGTAAGTAAATTCGTTTTCGATTTTGCATCAAATAATCCTACAGTAATTAATAGTACCAGAAGCACAAAAAGCCAAATATCCTTTTTTGATTTGATGAAATAATTCTTTTTTTCCAACCATGATATTTCTGTTAAATAATGCAGTGGCCCCAAAACAGCATAAGAAAACAAAAATAATTCAAAAGGCACAATATAAGCAGCCATCAAGCTTATTAGCATAAGCCCTATATTAATATAGTTTACTCCTTCGGTCGATGTAAGTTTAGATGTAAAACCTGCTGACTCACTCATATACTTTTTCTGTTTCGGGTAAAATTAAATTAATTCTACGAATCAGAGCTTGAATTATTTGCGTTTTATTTTTCGCATTATAAATAATAATTGTAAATTTGCAACTTGCCTTTCCCCTAAAAAAGGATAGAATTTATAAAATAAACTTTGTATTATGCTTGATATAAAAACCAGTAGCTTAACCCTGGATAGTGCAATTAACAGCTATATTGAAACACACAAAGACCGTTTCATTAAAGAACTTTGTGAGCTTCTGAGAATTCCATCCGTTAGTGCCGACCCTAAGTATAAGAGTGAGGTATTTAAAACCGCAGAAGCAGTTAAAGAAAAACTAGTGCTTGCCGGTGCTGATAAAGTGGAAATCTGCCCTACCGATGGTTATCCAATTGTATTTGGTGAAAAAATAATTGACCCCAAATTGCCTACCGTTTTAGTGTATGGCCATTATGATGTTCAACCCGCTGACCCAATTGAATTATGGCACTCCGGACCATTTGAACCGGTTATTAAGGATGGTAATATTTATGCCCGTGGCGCCTGTGATGATAAAGGTCAAATGTTTATGCACATTAAAGCATTTGAATTAATGATGCAAACAAATTCCCTTCCTTGTAATATTATATTTATGATCGAAGGTGAAGAGGAAGTTGGCTCTGATAACCTTGGTGTTTTTGTAAAACAAAATAAAGAAAAAATAAAGGCTGATGTTATCCTTATTTCCGATACCGGAATTATTGCAAATGATATCCCATCTATCACTGTAGGTTTGCGTGGCTTAACTTATGTCGAAATTGAAGTTACAGGCCCTAACCGTGATTTACATTCCGGTTTATATGGAGGTGCTGTTGGTAATCCCATCAATATTTTATGCGAAATGATCGCTAAATTAAAAGATGATAAAGAACAAATTTCCGTTCCCGGCTTTTATGATGATGTAGAGATTTTAACCGAACAGGAACGTGCCGAAATGGCTAAAGCCCCATTCAACCTTGACGCATATAAAAAAGTACTTGATTTGTTTGATATTCATGGTGAAGCTGGTTACACTACAAATGAACGCAACTCCATCCGCCCTACATTAGATGTAAATGGTATTTGGGGTGGCTACATGGGAGAAGGCGCAAAAACGGTTATCCCATCAAAAGCATACGCTAAAATTTCAATGCGCTTGGTTCCTAACCAAAAAAGCGAAAAAATTACCCGGATTTTTAAAAATTATTTTGAAAGCATTGCCCCTAAATCAGTTACTGTTCAAGTAAAACCTCATCATGGTGGTGAACCTGTTGTTACTCCCAGCGACTCAGTTGCATATAAAGCCGCCAGCATGGCCATGGAAACCACCTTTGGAAAAAAACCAATCCCTATTCGTAGTGGTGGAAGTATCCCTATTGTTGAAATGTTTAAATCTGAATTAGGGCTCGATTCTGTGCTATTGGGCTTCGGCTTGGATTCTGATGCAATTCATTCTCCAAATGAACATTTTGGAGTGTTCAATTATTTAAAAGGTATTGAAACAATTCCATACTTTTATAAATATTATTCCGAATTGAGCAAATAATTCTTAGTGTATATTGCTGTATATTTTTGCACGTATTCATGCGCTGTGTCTATCAAAGCGTGTGGGCTAACAAACTCAGATGTTTTATCAAATTTGTTATACTACTATACATTTTTTTGAGTATGCCAGAAAGTCCCATAGGGACGGTATATTGGTAGTAATATCGCCCGACCAAAACTAATAAGTCCCGTAGGGACGATATTTTAGTTTATAATGGATTAGGTACACCGAGTAGTATGTCGTCCCTACGGGACTTGAGGATGGGGTGGTTATATTATGTTACCAATATACCGTCCCTACGTGACTAGAAATGATAAAAATGTATAGTAGTTTCCAAATTTGAAATGACTTATTCACTAAAATACTGGCTTTCCCTCCTAACCCTTACTTTTTTTTCTTGCCAAAGTTTTCAGGAAGTAACTTTCAATGGAATTGAAAATGTGAAAGTAACCTCACTTTCACAAAAAAATATTGATGCGATTGTCACTGTCCGAATTAAAAACCCCAATAACACATCTTTCACTGTTTACAGATCAGAAATGAATGTAACTGTAAATGGAATAAATGCCGGAAAGGCATATATCACTGACAATGTAAAGATAAAAGCAAAATCAGAAGAAACATATTCCTTCAAAATAAAATCCGATTTTTCAAATTTGAATTTAACAGATTTACCAAAGTTAATTTCAATGGCTCTGAGCAAAAATGTGAAAATTGGATTAAAAGGAAATTTAAAAGGCGGAAAATTGTTTTTAAAACGTAGCTACCCCATTGATATCACACAAAGCGTACCTCTAAACGGACTCTAATTTATTTTTTAAAAAATAGTGCTTTTTTAAAAAAATAGTTTGTAAGTTTGCGCTTCAGTTTTTTTTGCACTAGAATTAATTGTTGTAGCATTTCCCAATATATTTTAGTCCATCGCTCCCCTCTCCTTTGGAGAGGGGTTGGGGGTGAGGCTCAAGAAACAATGTAACCTTGTTTCAATTCTTTCGTATGACAGTCTTGAAATATTTGAAGATTTTTTAAATGCATACTTTCTAAAATAAAAAATATGAGAAAATTTCTACCTGTTCCTGTAATGACGAAAAACATCACGTCAGCAATCATTTTATCTTCTCTTCTTTTCTTTAGCCCTCTCCTTTGGATAGGCTCAGGATCTGTTGTTTTTGCTCAGCAAAACGTTGGTATAGGCACTACAGCCCCCGATCCTTCAGCAAAATTAGATATATCAGCTACCGACAAGGGTTTATTAATTCCGCGTGTGCAGTTACAATCTACAACTGATGTTGCTACCATTCCTAATGCTGCCAATGGATTGATGGTTATGAACATCAAAGCCAACATGGTTGGTGGTGGCTTAGGAATTTATTATTGGGATGCTATTGCAGTAAAATGGATACAAGCATTTGGTGTTGTAGGAACTACTGGTGCAAGTATTACCGGAGCTACCGGTGCTACTGGTTCTGTTGGTGATACAGGTAATACTGGATCTACCGGCTCAACAGGTGATACCGGTGCTACTGGTGCTACCGGTGCTGGCTATACCGGTGATACAGGTGCTACCGGTGATACAGGTGCTACAGGAGCTACCGGCAGCAGCGGTGCTACAGGTACTACCGGTGACAGGTATTCAACAACCACCTGTACAACTACATTCACATGCCCTGTAACTCCCGGGGTTGTTACTCCGTTTTTCCTTGTAGAACCAGGTTTAGCATACACACCCGGACAAATTGTTATTATTGCTGTTAATTTTAGTGTAAATATAAACGCTACCGTTTTATCGTATTCCCCGGGAACAGGACAAATGCAGGTTCAATTCATTTCATCAATTGGTAACGGTACATTTGGTCCTGGCCCGCCTGCTTTTTGCTGGACAGTTAATTTAGTTGGTTTACAAGGCGCACCGGGTGCCACCGGCCCTACAGGAGCTACTGTTGCCTGGTTATTAGGTGGTAACCCTTTAACCGTTCCCGGACTTGATTTTTTAGGAACCACCGACCCAACCGATTTAGTTATTG
>JAHEYA010000152.1:1500-6226 GCA_023251855.1 Bacteroidota bacterium | reverse complement strand
TTTGTAAGAGCCATTGGTTTTTCACAAATTATATTTTTCCCTGCTTCAAGCGCTTTCAGCGAATGTTGTGAATGTAATCCATTTGGAGTACAAATACTTACAACTTCTACATCCGGATGAGAAGTAAGCATCTCCATGTGAGTGGAATAAAATTTTTCAGTTAAATCATTTAAACCTAATTTTTCTTTTGATTGAATATCGCATACAGCAATCAATTCAGCCTCATCATTCCTGCGTATCATTTCAGCATGTCTTTTGCCTATATGACCCTGACCAATTACCGCAAATTTTATTTTTTGACTCATCTTATTTTTTAACTTTTTTCACTTTTCCACTCACCAATTTATACTTCACTTTGCTCTCTTCACAAATCGCAATATTATCTTTATTAAATTTTAACCGGTGTCCGTATTCACTTATCCATCCCATTTGTTTAGCCGGATTTCCAACCCAAAGTGAATAGGGAGGAACATTTTTTGTAATAACAGCACCTGCACCAATAAATGCGTATTCACCAATACTATGTCCACAAATTATTGTTGCATTTGCACCTATTGAAGCGCCTTTGCCAACATTGGTTTTTGCAAATTCATTTTTACGATTGATCGCACTTCGTGGATTAATAACATTTGTAAATACCATCGAAGGCCCCAGAAATACATCATCATCACAGGTAACTCCTGTATATATGGAAACATTGTTCTGTACCTTCACATTCTTCCCTAAAACAACTCCTGTTGAAATAACAACGTTCTGACCAAGGTTACAACCTTCTCCAATAACACAGTTCGGCATAACATGCGAAAAATGCCATATTTTGGTGCCCTTTCCAATTGTACATCCTTGGTCAATTACTGCTGTAGGATGTGCAAAAAAAATTGTTTCACTCATTTTTTTAATTTAAGAAATACAAAAATAGGAATTTACCTGATATAGGGCTTGAATGTCAAAGCTAAAATGACGAATGCCGGACAGGTGATTAAATGGGCAAATAAGCCACTCTCTTGGTCTCAAAAAATTCTTCTTTGAAATAATCTTTTAGATCGTAAAATACCACGCGTTTATTAAATGCTGCAAACTCTTCAGTAAGGTCGCCTCCTTTCAAAAATAAAATACCATTTGGTAAATTATTAAACTGAGTTCTACTAATTTTATTCTGTATCCAACGATATAATTCCGAAGATGTAGCAACAGCTCGGGTAACTACAAATTCAAATTTCTCTTTTACTTCCTCAGCTCTTTTGTGCTCTGCTTTTACATTTGTTAAACCCAGTGCCATTGTAATTTCATTCACTACTTTAATTTTTTTACCAATTGAGTCAACTAAGTAAAAATTACATTCAGGAAAGAGTATTGCTAATGGAATACCCGGAAATCCACCACCACAACCTACATCCATAATTGTTGTTTTTGGTTTAAAGTCCAACACCTTTGCTATTCCCAACGAATGAAGAACATGACGTTCATACAAGAGATCAATATCTTTTCGAGAAACAACATTTATTTGCGAGTTCCAATGCGCATACAAACTTTGTAATTGCGAAAATTGAAATTTTTGTTGCTCCGAAAGTTTTGGAAAGTATTGAAAAATAAGAGCTACAGCTCCGGAAGTTGGAGAAGATGAATTAACTGAAAAATTCATAGATTATTTTTAAGAAATAAAAATTTACTACTTCTTATCGGCTCCTGCAGAATTCTTTAAAATAGTAGCTAATAGTTCTCTTGACCGAAACAATTGCGCTTTCACCGTTCCTATAGGTAATTCAAGCTTTGCGGCTATTTCTTCATAAGATAGCTCTTCAAAATAACGCATCTCAACCAATACCCTATAACGTGGCTTTAATTTTTCAACTACCTCGCGCATTTGTTTTACCATTTGCTGCTTTATCATATTCTCCTCTGGATTTAAAGTATCACCTTTAATATCCATGCTCATTTCTGTGCCTTCACTGTTTTCAAATCTTTTGTCAATTGAAAATAAAATCGTTTTCTTTTTGCGAATAAAATCAATACAATTGTTTGTTGCAATTTTAAACAACCAGGTACTGAACGCATAAGTTGGTGTATACTGATCCAAACGTTTGAACGCTTTACCAAATGCTTCAATGGTCAAATCATCAGCATCTGCTTTATTATTAACCATTTTTAACAGCATAAAATAAAGCGAATCACGATAACGTTCCATCAATTCCGCATACGCTCTTTGTTCACCCTTGTGAAGTGCAGCAAGAATCAATTTGTAATCATAAACCGCTTTGACTGATAAATTGGGGTCAAATTCTAAATCATCCATTGGTCATTTTGAATTTATTTTTTCCAATAAAAATCTTTGTTACAATTATCATTGGATAAATCACTAATAATACTAATTCAACAAGAGGCGAATATAGCAATAAATCTTTTTCAGATAACAAATTCATTGATTTGTTAAAGATAAGTAGTTGAATTAAAAAACGTAAGGCGAAAAATGATAATACCCAAATTGGCTCAAATTGAGCCAATAATAAAGCTATGAATGAAGCAAAAAATAAATATTGGCTCAAATAAAAAAAATGTACTAATAACTTGCTTCCAAAAGTATAATGTTTAAAAGTACTTCCATCCGCACGTTTTTTGAAAAACCAATCCTTAAGATTTTTTTTCACAAAAGAAATCGTATAACTATTTGTATCTACCTCAATTTTCGTATTATGTTTAGTGGCCGCTTCATTAACAAACAGATCATCTGAGCCATGTTCAACATGATAATGTGAAGCAAAGCCTTTCACTTTAAAAAACAATGATTTTTTAAATGCAAGGTTCCTGCCAACTCCTTTGTATGCCATACCTGACAAAGAGAATGATAAAAACTGAAGAGCATCCATATACGTATCAAAACGAATCATTTTATTTAAAAATCCATTCAGCTTTTCATATCCACCATAACCAAGTACGATCTCGGTTTCCGGAGAAAAATTCCGAATCATATTCTTTAACCAATCTTTACTTGTTGGTTTACTGCTTGCCTCTGTCAGCAACAATAACTCATGATTCGCTCCTTTAATACCCATCATCAGAGCCACTTTTTTACCATGATAATGATTCTTATTTTCTTTTGAAGTAACAACTTTTAGATTTGAATATTTTTTTGTGAATTCATTTAATATATCCTGAGTATTATCGTATGAACAGTCGTTCACAACAACTACCTCAAATTCCGGATAATCCTGATTTAAAATAATTGGTAAAAATCCAACTAAACCATCCTCTTGATTTCGGGCATAAACTATTATTGATGCCGGTGGAAAATCAGAAACAGTTTCCCTTTTTTTGTAGAAAGCTAATCTGCTGAAAAAAAACAGGTAGTACCAAAGCTGCACCAAACAAGCGAAAGCAAACACATAAAAAATAACTAATGGTAGAGTAACTGTTGTAAAATCTATCATATTTAATCTTCTTCAAGAATTTTAACCAAAACAAAAATAGATTTAACTGGTTTATGCTTAAGTATTATCTTTGGTTGAATTTAAACAAAGTAATTAACAATCAAATATACAGATAACGAATCTTTACGAATTTACTAAATAAGCTTTTGCATTTAGTTTTGGTAGGTTTTTTTTTCCTTTAAGAACATCGATTCGTAGATTCGTAAAAATTCACTATCTGTAAAGAATATGTTATTTAATATTTCCCATACCGATAAAAATAGCAAAGCTCGTGCTGGAGAGATTATTACTGATCACGGAAGTATTCAAACACCCATATTTATGCCTGTTGGAACAGCAGGAACAGTTAAAGCAGTTCATCAACGTGAACTAAAAAACGATATTAAAGCTCAAATTATTTTAGGTAATACCTATCATTTATACCTCCGCCCAGGACTTGAAGTTATTGAACAAGCTGGTGGTTTACACAAATTTAATGGCTGGGATAAACCTCTCCTTACGGATAGTGGCGGTTATCAGGTATACTCATTATCCAATCAACGAAAACTTATTGAAGAAGGTGCAAAGTTTACTTCTCATATTGATGGCAGCAAACATTTTTTTACTCCTGAAAGTGTAATGGACATTCAACGTATCATCGGTGCTGATATCATTATGGCATTCGATGAATGTACTCCTTATCCTTGCGAATATGATTATGCAAAAAAATCATTGGATATGACCCATCGATGGCTAAAGCGCTGTTGTACCAGATTTGATGAAACAGAAAGTAAATACGGATTTTCACAAACTCTTTTTCCTATCGTTCAAGGAAGTACATTTAAAGATATGAGAGAAAAATCGGCTGAATTTATTGCAGCCCAAGGTCGCGAAGGTTATGCTATTGGCGGATTATCCGTGGGTGAACCTGCTGAAGATATGTATGCAATGACTGAAGTGGTTTGTACTATTTTACCTGCTGATAAACCTCGTTACTTAATGGGAGTAGGGACTCCTATAAATATTTTGGAAAGTATTGCGCTCGGAATTGATATGTTCGATTGTGTATTACCAACCCGTAATGCTCGCCATGGATTGCTTTACACTCAATTCGGAGTCATGAATATTAAAAATGAAAAATGGAAAAATGATTTTTCTCCACTGGATGAAAATGGAACTGCTTATGTTGACAAAGAATATTCAAAAGCATACCTTCGCCATCTGGTTCATTCACAAGAATTATTGGGAGCACAAATTTCTAGTATTCATAATTTGTCCTTTTATTTGTGGCTGGTTACCGAAGCTCGAAATCAAATTATTGC